>CAIVGO010000050.1 GCA_903905445.1 uncultured Bacteroidota bacterium | reverse complement strand
TTTTTAATCAGCTAAAAATTAACCGTATTACCATGCCAGATCAAGCACATATAGATGCGCTGCTTATTCGTTCTTTCGCGACCGAGCTCGACGCCGCTGAACAAGCGACGCTGGACGCCTGGCTTAACGCGAGCGAACACAACGTGCACATTGCGCAACAACTGCGCGATGCCTGGGATAAAGCCGCTTTTGAAAAACCCTTTGTTGCCGATACAGCGGCCGACTTGGCAGCGGTGCGCCTAAAAGCCGGTTTGCCTGCACATAATCAGGCCCCCAAACGGCAAGCGGCAATGATTGAAATGCCGAACGATACACCCTATATGCGTACCAATGCCTTCCAATGGGTGCGCTACGCAGCTGCAGTAGCGGCCGTGCTGATCATTGCGGGCGCACTTTGGTTTCAAAAAGGGCTGTTTTTCAAGGATACCGATTGGCAGATTGCCGAAAACAACAGCACCGAAAAACAGGAAATTACCCTGCCCGATGGTTCGCAGGTATGGCTCAAAAAAGGGGCGCAGTTGCGTTATCCAAAAACATTTGCGGCTGGAAAACGCGCAGTTTATTTGCGTGGCACCGCTTTTTTCTCGGTTACCCACAACCCCGCCCAGGTATTTGAAGTAAACAGCAACAGTGCAGAAAGGGTTACGGTGCTGGGTACTGCCTTTGAGGTACAATTTAATGAAAATCAGCCAGAATACAGCGTACAAGTGCAACAAGGCAAGGTGCGTTTTGAAGGAACTTCGGAAAAAAATATGCTGCTCACCGCCGGACAAAAAGCAGTATTTAACCGTCAAAGCGCCCAAATGCGTGCGGTACAAGCCGATGCGAATGCCTTGTTTTGGCAAAATGGCATGCTGGTCTTTGATCGAACTCCCTTAAAGGCGGTTTTTGCACAGATTGAACAATTGTACCACGTAAAAATCAATTTAAAAAATCAGGAAATAGGCGATTGTTTGCTTTCTGCTACCTTTCCACAGCCCGATGCGGCTGCTTTGTTGCGGAGCATTGCCCAACTTTATCAGATGAAACTCGCTGAAATTGGCGACAATGCCTATCAGTTGGAAGGCGGCATCTGTACCGAATAAAGTAGTTTCACCTTTGCGCTATCTGTTTTTCCGTGCTGAAAACACGCATATTATTTCTTGGATTGTTTTTGTTTGGGGTATCCGTGCTGCAAGCCCAAAACTTGCTGCGCCGTACCGTTCAGTTTGCGTGCATGGACTGTTCTGCTACCGAAGCGCTGGCCAAACTGAGTCAACAAGAAAATATCGCTATTTTATTTCCGGGCACTTTATTTGATGGCACGGCGCGTTTACGCATTTCAGCCCAAAAATACCGCCTTGGACAACTTTTAGATCAAATTGCGGTCAATGTGCCACACGAAATCGTGGTATCAGATGGGCAAGTACTGCTTCGTAGCAAAAAAAAACCCGTCAAACGTTTTACCCTAAGCGGTTACTTGCGCGATGCCGAAACAGGAGAGCGGCTCATCGGCGCAACCATTATGGATGCCCGGCGCCAGGGCGTTGTGAGCAACGAATTTGGGTTTTATAGTATGCAGCTGGAATCCGGCGAACATTTATTGCGTATTTCCTATATTGGATATGATGTTTCGGAGCAAAAAATACAGATCGGGGCCAATCAAACGCGCAATTTTGATTTAAAAACCCACAATGTATTAAGCGAAGTTACCATTACGGCAGCAGCAAAGGCCTCTGACAGTTTACGCTTGCAAGTAATGCCCGCGCCTGTTCCATTACAAGACCTCAAATCCTTGCCCATGCCCGGCGGTATTCCCGATGTGATTCGTCAGGTTTCGCTGGGTACCGGTGTGCTTAACGGAGCGGATGGATTGGGTGGCCTAAACATACGGGGAGGTAATGCGGACCAAAACTTGATTCTGCTTGATGATGTACCCGTGTATAATGCAAGCCATGCACTTGGATTGGTATCTATTTTCAATGCAGATATGATCAGCACTGCCAAACTTTGGAAAGGCGACCAACCGGCTCGTTTTGGTGCGCGCAGTTCGGCAGTGTTGGAGGTGCGCACCCGCGATGGCGACTTGTACCAACACCACCAACAGGCCAATTTTAGTCTTTATGCACTTGGACTTTTGGCAGAAGGGCCCATCAAAAAAGGAAAATGTTCCTATATCGTTGGTGTGCGATTTTCGAGCCTGTTGCCCATTGTGCGTATTTTGTCCCGACGCGAAAACCTTGCCACGGGCGGAAAAGAGGGTTCGGCGTACTATCAATTTACTGATTTTAATGCCAAACTCAATTACGTGCTTTCGCCGAAGGACCGTTTTTACCTAAGTTATTACGCCGGGCTGGATACATTTGGCAGTACACGCCGGGTTAGCAATCAATTCGATACCGTTTATGAACGCAGTACCCTTTTAATCAAGGCGGTGTACGGCAATCAGGTGGCGGCCTTGCGCTGGAACCACCTTTGGGGCGATCGGCTGTTTTCCAATACCACGGCAACCTATAGTTTATTTAATTACGCAGATGGGGTACAAACGGATCCATCTAGCCTGATTCAGTACGCAGAAGGATCGCAAAGCCGTATACAAGATATTGGATTAAAAACCGATTTTACTTTTTTTGTCAACCGAACGTTCAACCTGCGCATGGGTATTTCAGCAACCCAACATTTTTTCCAACCTGGCATTTTTCAGGCCCAAGCAGGATTAAATGCCGATACCATCCTTTTACGTCGACCCAAAACCTCCGCCATCAATGCGTTTGAGGGTAATGCCTATGTACAGTCCGACTGGCAGATAAACGACCAAATTGCCTTGGAAACCGGGCTGAACAGCTCCTTATTTATTGTTTCGGGCAAAAACTACCTGCGTCCCGACCCTCGGTTGCGTCTGCTATGGAAACCAACGCCCCCCGTACAAATATTTTTCAGTTTTTCGGGACTTACCCAAAACCTGCACCAGGTGGGAAGTTTCAGTGGAAGCTTACCTTTTGAATTATGGGCGCCAACAACAGCCAACAACGCTCCCGAGCGCGTATGGCAAAATAGCATTGGGGTAGAACTGCGGCAAGCGGGCTGGATTTTGCGGGTAGAAGCCTATGATAAGGTGCTGTTGCGACTAAGGGCATTTCGCTCCGTCGATCAAGGAATATCCACTACTCTGTTTTTAGAAAATGACAATTGGCAACAGCGCCTTATCTTAGGAAAAGGCCGTAGTCGCGGACTCGAAATAGCCTTGTCTAAAACCTTTGGTAAAACTAGTTTTGACCTTGCTTACACCCTGTCGCGTACCCTGCGGCAATTTGATGGAGCCAACCTGGGCAACCCGTTTCCCGCTCGGTATGACCGGCCGCACGATCTGAAAGTATCCCTCGTTCATCATCTCAATCGGCATTGGGACGCTTCGGTTGTATGGGTTTTTGGTAGCGGTAACCCCATCACTTTAGCGGGCCTTCAATTTAACTACACCGTGCCGGGTCAACCTGCAGGACCAAACATCATCGCTTTCGAAAAAATAAATAATTACAGACTGCCCGCTTATCATCGCTTAGACTTGGCAGTAACCGCCAATTTTGAGCGCAAACGACTCAAACACAGCTTGCAATTCGGCATTTTCAACGTTTACAACCGCCAAAACCCCTTTTTTATAAGTTTTGACCCCTATTTAAAATCAGGTAATGCCAGCCAACTCACCTTGTTGCCTTTTTTACCTTCTATTCGTTATGCACTTACCCGAAAGTAAAAGGAGTTTGAAAAAACAAATGCCTCCCGCTGGTCTGCAGCAGGAGGCATGTATGGAATATAAAAAAGGCGTCTGATCCAAAAATGAACCAGACGCCCGAGCGCTACTAACGCATAATCGTTACATCTCCACTTCGATTCATATGAATCAACCGGCCGCAATACCAGATGTCGGCCTTTAAGATCCACACAAATACACCGGGTTCGATTATTTTAGACTTCAGGGTGCCTTCCCAACCCAAATCGGCTTGTTTGGTTTGAAAAATCAGGTTCCCCCAGCGGTCATATATTTCTAAACGATACTGTTGTACCTGGATGCCTTCTACAAAAATGGGTCGGAAACTGGCATTGCGCACATCCTGCGCCTCCGGCATAAAGATATTGGGCAGGTACGCATAAGAAAAATCGTCGGCTACATCGGCCCATTGTATTTGCGCTTCCACATGTTTGGTTTCGCATGCATTGCGCACATCCACCCATACGGTTCCGGCCTCGGTGGCGCGGGTAATTGCTTCGGTTGCACCATTCCACCATTTGTATTGCACCTGATTCAAGTTGCCTTGCACGATGGGCGTAAGCGCAATACTGCTGCTATCACATGCCAAAATACCATTCGGCAAACTTGCAACCAGCGGCGGCAAAGCATCCACCTGAATAGAATCTTTGAAAATACAATTGTAACTGTCGCGCACCAGCACCGTAAACCATCCAGCATACTGCGCCGTAAAGGCAGGTGCATCCTGAAACTGAATTCCATCCAGCGAAAAAGCATACGGCGCACTGTTGCCATTCAATTGCTGCACCGCAATACTACCACTGGCCTTGTTTGGGCACGAAGCCTCGGCCGATAAGGAGAAACTTAATGCCGGACTAGCGGTAATATTCAAGTAAACCGTAGAATCACAACCTTCATACCCCAGCAAATGATAAGTATAATTGCCCGGCGAAAGCGCATTACCCTGGTAATCGTAGGTTTCGCCCGGACAGAGTTGCACCGAAACCGTTTTATTGGTTGTCGGGATAGATTGCACGGATATGGCAACAATGGAATCACAGCCGTGGATCGTTTGCAACACAAAATCCTGGGTACTGCCCGCAGGAACATTTACCCCAAGATAACTGTAAAAACTGCCTGCACATACTTTTACCGAAAGAGCGCTGCTGGCGCTGGAATAGGCTTTTACCACCAGGGTCACGATCGAATCACAACCATTTGCCGCTTTTAAAATAAAATCTTGCGTTTGGCCTGCCTGCAAATTGGCGCCCTGGTATGTATAAACCTCATTTGGACAAACATACACCTCTAATGCCTTGGTTGCTATTGGCAAAGCAGCCACCGAAACCGTTACCACTGAATCACAGCCGTGGATCGTTTGCAACACAAAATCCTGGGTGCTTCCTGGCGCAATATCCACGCCTTGATAATTGTAAAAACTGCCCGTACATACTTGCGCTGCAACAGTACTGGCGGCATTCGGGTAGGCTTTTACCGAAAGCGTAAGCACCGAATCGCAACCATTGGCGGTTTTTAGGGTAAAATCCTGTGTTTGGCCAGCCTGCAAATTGGCGCCCTGATAGGTATAAACTTCATTCGGACAAACAAACACCTCCAACGATTTGGTCAATACAGGCAAGGCAGCCACCGAAACCGTCACCAGCGAATCGCAGCCATGGATCGTTTGCAACACAAAATCCTGGGTACTGCCCGCCGGAACATTTACCCCTTGATAACTGTAAAAACTGCCCGTACATACTTGCGCCGAAACGCTACTGCTGGCATTCGGGTAGGCTTTTACCGCCAGGGTGACAATCGAATCACAACCATTGGCGGTTTTTAGGGTAAAATCCTGTGTTTGGCCA
>CAIVGO010000049.1 GCA_903905445.1 uncultured Bacteroidota bacterium | reverse complement strand
GTTGGTACGCATAAACTTGGTCAACTTGTACATTTTACGCGCATCTTCGAAAGAAACCAATTGATCCTCTTCCGTACGGTCGTAGTTGATGATAATTTCGTTTGCGTCTACATATTCTACTACGCCGCTGCCTTCTGCGTTAATCAGCATCCGAGAGTCACGTGCAACTTTTGCTTCCAGGCCAGTTCCCACCACCGGTGAGTTTGGACGAATGAGCGGAACAGCCTGACGTTGCATGTTTGATCCCATCAAGGCACGGTTCGCATCGTCATTCTCAAGGAACGGAATCAACGAAGCGGATACCCCTACAATTTGGTTCGGAGCAACGTCAATGTATTCCAGTTCATCGGGCGTCAAAATCGGGAAGTCACCGTGTTCACGTGCTTTCACACGATCGTTCAAGAAAGCGCCACTTTCGTCAACCGGAGAGTTGGCTTGTGCGATTTTCTTGTAATCTTCTGCTTCAGCCGACAGGTATTCTACATCGCCTTCCATAATTACCTTACCAGCGTCTACACGACGATAAGGAGTTTCGAGGAAGCCCATTTTGTTGATTTTCGCGTGGGTACACAGGGTAGAGATCAAACCGATGTTTGGTCCTTCCGGTGTTTCAATCGTACACAAACGGCCATAGTGGGAGTAGTGTACGTCACGCACCTCAAAGCCAGCGCGCTCGCGCGAGAGACCACCTGGTCCGAGTGCCGAAATACGGCGCTTGTGGGTGATTTCAGAAAGCGGGTTGGTTTGATCGAGAAACTGCGACAACTGGCTGGTACCGAAGAACGAATTGATCACCGAAGAAAGCGTACGCGCATTAATCAGATCAACGGGCGTAAATACTTCATTATCACGTACGTTCATGCGTTCGCGAATCGTACGCGCCATCCGTGCAAGGCCCACACCGAACTGAGCGTACAATTGCTCGCCCACGGTACGTACCCGACGGTTGGAAAGGTGGTCAATATCGTCGATTTCGGCCTTGTTATTGATCAAACTTACGATATAACGCACGATGGCGATGATATCTTCTTTGGTCAAAACCAGGTTGTTGTCGTCAATATCCAACTGCAACTTGCGGTTAATTTTAAAACGGCCTACTTCACCAAGGTTGTAACGCTTGTCGGAGAAGAACAATTTCTCAATGATACCACGTGCAGTCTCGTCATCTGGTGGATCGCTTCCGCGCAGCTGACGGTATATGTAAGTCACGGCTTCGAGTTCGCTCGAAGTCGGGTCTTTTTGTAGCGTATTGTAGATGATCGAAAAGTCTTCATCGATATCCGTACGTTGCAGGATAATGGTTGTAGTACCTGCATCAAGGATCAATTCGATATTTTCTTCATCCAGCAAAGTATCGCGTTCCAGGATGATTTCATTCCGTTCGATGGTTACCACCTCACCGGTGTCTTCATCCACGAAATCTTCCGTCCAGGTTTTCAATACCCGAGCCGCCAATTTCCGACCAACAGCGCCTTCCAGGTTTTCGCGGGTGCAGGCAATTTCATCGGCCAGGTTGAACAGGTCGAGAATTGCTTTATCCGTATCGAATCCGATTGCGCGCAGCAGGGTGGTTACAGGAAACTTCTTTTTCCGGTCGATGTACGCATACATCACCAGGTTAATATCGGTCGCAAACTCCATCCAAGCGCCTTTGAACGGGATTACCCGTGCGCTGTAGATTTTGGTACCGTTTGGGTGAAAACTTTGTCCAAAAAATACGCCGGGAGAGCGGTGCAGTTGAGATACAATCACGCGTTCGGCGCCATTGATCACAAACGTACCTTTCGGCGTCATGTACGGGATATTTCCGAGGAATACATCCTGCACAATCGTTTGGAAGTCAATATGTTCTTCATCGTTACAAGAAAGCCGTAATTTGGCTTTCAAGGGTACCGAATACGTCAAACCCCGCTGCATACACTCATCAATGGTGTAGCGAGGGGGATCGATGAAGTAATCGAGAAACTCGAGGTTAAAAATATTCCGCGCGTCGGTGATCGGGAAGTTTTCCTGAAACACGCGGTAGAGCCCTTCACTATTACGGTTTTCGGGCGTGGTTTCCAGCTGAAAAAACTCCTGAAAGGATTTGAGCTGGATTTCAAGGAGGTCAGGATAATTACCTGCGAGCCGAATCTTGCCGAAGCTAAAACGATTCTGAACGCCTGTTTTTTGGACTGCCCCGTTAGAGATGCCGTTATTGGTCATTTTTGCAATTATATGCTTGAATGCTGATTGGCGGGTGCCGGAAGTAAACTCGGCATGAGTGTGCTATGGTCGGATAGCAATACTCATAAACACTTAAATGGTCACAATAGTTGCGTGCTACAGCATACAGACAAAGATAGGCTTAACACGTTTTGGCGGAAAGCCGGAACATGTTAAGCCATATCATTAAATATCTGTTGAGAAGTAGCGTACAAGCATGGAGTCGAATAAGCAAGACTGTTGTTGTGTGATAAACAGGATGGGCTAGAAAGCATCAGATCCTGTGACCCTGCATCAACGTGGCTTACTTAACTTCGATTACCGCACCTGCGCCTTCCAAAGTAGCTTTCAGAGATTCTGCTTCAGCTTTGTTCACACCGCTCTTCAGCGGGCTTGGAGCGCCGTCAACAAGATCTTTTGCTTCTTTCAAACCCAGACCTAAGAGATTTTTCACCTCTTTTACTACGTTCAATTTATTAGCGCCTGCATCTTTCAGAATTACGTCGAATTCTGTTTTTTCTGCTGGAGCTGCATCGCCGCCACCACCAGCTACTGGTGCTGCCATTGCTACTGCTGCTGCTGCAGGTTCGATCCCGTAATCATCTTTCAGGATATTGGCCAGTTCATTGGCTTCTTTAATCGTGAGGTTCACGAGCGATTCAGCCAGTGCTTTCAAATCTGCCATTGTTGTAGAATTTAAAAAGTTGTTTGCAAAAAATGGTTAAAAAACAGTTCTAAGGGGAATTTCAAAATTGTAACACTTTATTGTGCGTACTTGGAAGCCAAAGAAAAACAAGCGGTTACCCGCAGTAATGATCTTATTCCGCAGCGCCTTCGCGTTCTTGAAGCGTCTTGATAATCCCTGCAAGTTTGCCGCCGGTAGCCGTAATTTGGCTTGAGAGGCGTTTTCCAGGTGATTGCAAGAGTCCAAGAATTTCGCCGATCATCTCCTCCTTGCTCTTCAGTTTCGTCAACGCTTTCAGGTTGTCGTCACCGATGTAAACAGAAGAATCGATGTATGCAGCTTTCAAGAGCGGGCGTTCTTCCGTTTTGCGGAATTCTTCCAGCAATACTGCAGGCGATTTTGGGTTTTCGGAAAAAAGAATGGTAGTTGGGCCTTTCAGCACTTCAAAGAGTGCGCTGTAGCCTTTTGATTCTGGAGCATCTTCCAATGCTTTTTGAATCAGGCTATTTTTTGCCACTTTCACCGTGATGCCTTGTTCGTAGCATTTCCGGCGGAAATTATTGATTTTGGAAACCGGCATCGTTGACGAATCCGTCAGGTAGAAAAATGGGGTACTACCCAGTTCTTCTTTGAGGACCGCAATCGCTTCCGTTTTTTCTGCTCTTGTCATTTCTTATATTGTTGAAATGTTGCGTTTTAGTTGAATCGTGTCGAGGCGTTTTTGATGGGAAAACCCATTTAAAATACCAAATTGAGCACGTTAGACTTTGATAGACTTAGGATCGACGTGAATACCAGGACTCATCGTGCTTGCTACGGAAACAGAGCGCATGTACACCCCTTTTGCGGAGGATGGTTTCATACGTACCAGGGTAGCAATCAGTTCGTGTGCATTGTCCGTCAATTGATCTGGCGTAAATGAAACACGGCCGATAGAGGCATGAATAATACCGAACTTATCTACACGGAAAGCGATTTTACCTTTTTTCACCTCTGAAACCGCCGAAGCGATGTCATTGGAAACAGTACCTGTTTTTGGGTTTGGCATCAAACCGCGTGGACCGAGGATACGGGCAACTTTACCAAGTTGTGCCATTACGTTGGGGGTAGCGATGATTACATCAACATCCATCCAACCTTCTGTAACCTTTTGGATGTATTCGTCCAAACCAACAAAGTCAGCGCCTGCTTCTTTCGCTTCCGCTTCTCTGTCGGGTGTACAGAATACCAATACGCGTTTAGTTTTACCAGTACCGTGTGGTAATGATACCGTACCACGCAGTGCTTGATCCGCTTTACGAGGGTCAACCCCCAAACGAACGTGCACGTCTACAGAAGCATTAAATTTCGTAGTGTTGACTTCTTTGACCAGACCCATCGCTTCTGTGAGCGAATAAAGTTTGTCTTTGTCTACCTTCGAATCAACGACCTTCCGTTTTTTCGTTACTTGAGCCATTATGAACTTTAATTTAAGGTTAGCGTCCCGATGGGCGGGACTCCCTTCAACCGACCGAAAAAAGGTCGTTTGTTGTTTAGTTGTTACTCCAAGGAGCGTCGCCTGTAATTGTAAGTCCCATACTACGTGCAGTACCAGCCACCATTTTCATAGCAGACTCAATGGTAAAGCAGTTCAAGTCGGGCATTTTATTTTCGGCAATTGCACGCACCTGTTCCCAGGTTACCGTACCTACTTTTTTACGGTTTGGTTCTGGCGAACCTTTACCTGGAGCAAGTTTGGATGCTTCGAACAATTGGATCGCTGCTGGTGGCGTTTTGATGATAAAGTCAAAGGTTTTGTCTTTATACACCTGAATGATCACCGGCAAAATCTTTCCGATTGATTCTTGCGTTTGCGCGTTGAAACGCTTGCAGAACTCCATGATGTTTACACCTTTCGAACCGAGTGCTGGACCGATTGGTGGCGCAGGGTTTGCCTGACCGCCTTTCACCTGGAGTTTAATATAAATGTCTACTTCTTTTGCCATTTTTCAAAATTTTCAGAACATTACGCTCTGATTCTGAACGATTTATAAAGATCATAATACTTTCTGGTGTGGAAGCGAGCCCGGGAGAAGCGGGCATCAAAGAAAGTATTAACTGATTTTTTCAACTTGCATGAAATTGAGTTCTACTTCTGTGCCGCGACCAAAAATTTTCACGACCACTTTCAATTTCTTTTTCTCTTCGTTTACCTCCTGGATATCGCCTACAAATTCTGCAAACGGGCCATCGGTAATTTTAACTGTTTCACCAATCAGGAACGGTTCGCTCATTACTTCACCCGCTTCTGAACTTTCGTCTACTTTACCAAGCAAACGATTGGCTTCCACCTGTGTCATGGGCAATGGAACTTCTTTACCCAAAAAGTGGATTACGTTTGGCATATCGCTGATATGTTTGGCGATATCACCATTCAAGCGGTTCCCGAAAGCTTCTACGAGGATATAGCCTGGTAGCAGATTTCGTTCCTGCATGACTTTTTTACCGTTTCTGATTTTGTACACCTTTTCGGTAGGTACGATTACAGAAAAGATAAATTCTTGCCACCCCGAGCGTTCAATCTCAAGTAAAATACGTTCCTGAATCTTTCTCTCTTTACCGCTGATGACACGCAGCGAGTACCATTTTCGTTGGTCGTTGCTTTGGTCTGTACTCGTATTTTTTTCCTGAATCATGGTTGCCGGGTTGATTAGTTGAACAAATCAAATTATTTCCAAATACCATAAATGGTTTTGAAAACCAGGCTACAGAGTGCGTCCATTCCAAAAATAAGGAGTGCAAGCATTGCGGAAGTAACCAAAACGACCACAGTACTTTCCTGCAACTGTTGGGCAGTTGGCCAGGAAACATTTTTCAGCAACTCATTGTAGCTTTCCCGCAGATAAAGCATCAATTTTTTATCCATCTTCCGATTATTGTAGCCATTTTTTAGAATGGCGTAATGTAAATGTGCAGTAACGCAGCATGCTTTTTTAGAAAAAAAAGCGATTGTCAGTATGAAACCAACAACCCGCAACGTTTAACTAACCGATAAGTGCAGGGGCAGCAGGGCTCGAACCCGCAGCCTGAGGTTTTGGAGACCTCCACTCTACCAATTGAGCTATGCCCCTAAAAAGGATGTCTGTGCGTTTGAAAGGTCGTAAAAAACAACCGGACAAACACACAGACAAAAAGGTATCTTAAGCGATGATTTCAGTAACTTGACCAGCACCTACGGTACGACCACCTTCACGAATCGCGAAGCGAAGGCCTTTTTCCATAGCGATTGTGTTGAGCAATACTACTTCCAACTCGATGTTATCACCAGGCATTACCATTTCAACATTGGCTGGCAATTTTACGTCACCCGTTACGTCCGTTGTACGGAAGTAGAACTGAGGGCGGTAGCCATTGAAGAATGGAGTGTGACGGCCACCTTCTTCTTTAGAAAGTACGTACACAGAACATTTGAAGGCTTTGTGTGGTTTTACGCTACCTGGTTTGCAGATAACCATACCACGCTTGATTTGTTCTTTGTCGATACCGCGGAGCAACAAACCAGCGTTGTCACCAGCTTCACCACGATCCAACAATTTACGGAACATTTCAACACCTGTTACAGTAGAAGTAAGCGGCTTTTCGTCTGCTTTCATCATACCGATGATTTCAACAGGCTCACCTACGTTAATTACACCGCGCTCGATACGACCGGTAGCAACTGTACCACGACCTGTGATGGTGAAAGAGTCTTCCACAGGCATCAGGAATGGCTTATCTACTTCGCGTACTGGTTCAGGAATTTGCGTATCGCAAGCTTCCATCAACTCATCGATTTTAGCAACATAAGCAGGATCACCTTCAAGTGCTTTCAAAGCAGAACCCTGAATGATAGCAGCGCTGTCGCCATCGAAACCATAAGAGCTCAACAACTCGCGCAATTCCATGTCTACGAGTTCAAGCATTTCTGGATCGTCAACAAGGTCAACTTTGTTCATGAAAACAACTACCTGTGGAACACCAACCTGGCGAGCGAGCAGGATGTGCTCACGTGTCTGCGGCATAGGACCGTCAGTTGCAGCACAAACTAGAATCGCACCGTCCATCTGGGCAGCACCTGTAATCATGTTCTTAACGTAATCCGCGTGACCCGGGCAGTCAACGTGCGCATAGTGACGATTTAACGTTTCATATTCAACGTGCGCAGTATTGATTGTGATACCGCGCTCTTTTTCTTCCGGAGCAGCATCAATGGCATCATAATCCGTTTTCTTTGCGAGACCCTTTTGCGACAGCACGAATGTGATGGCTGCCGTAAGCGTCGTTTTACCGTGGTCAACGTGACCGATGGTGCCAATATTTACGTGCGGTTTGGAGCGGACAAATGTCTCTTTTGCCATTGGTTTAAACTTATTATTTGTTTAAGTGATAATTTTGTTAATGTGATGATGTGATCATTTCGAAATAGCTTTACCAAATCGATAAAATTACGTCGTGAAACGAACCTATCTATTTGGATTAACTCCTCTAATCATCACATTTTCCTTGAGCCGTTGATGGGAATTGAACCCACGACCTCTTCCTTACCAAGGAAGTGCTCTACCCCTGAGCTACAACGGCAATAAGTGAATAAGCGCAGACCTTTTGAAGAACGATACGTAAATCGCTCATTCACTTATTTACGCATTCACTAACTTGCCGGGAGCGGCGGACGAGATTCGAACTCGCGACATTCAGCTTGGAAGGCTGACGCTCTACCAACTGAGCTACCACCGCAAGCTAATTTACTTTTGACGATTTTTCCATCTTACCGAAATAAGACAGAAAAATCATCAGAACGCAAATAGTTGTGGGGGTGGTGAGATTCGAACTTACTCAGCGGTAAAGCACCAGATTTACAGTCTGGCCCGGCTCTCCGACTCCGGGGCACCCCCATTAAAATACAAGCGATTTATGGATAAAAAATAATCCGTAAAACGTTTTCAAATTTATTTCCCTGCCTTAACAAAGAAAAAAATTGAGCCACTAGAGGGACTCGAACCCCCGACCAGCTGATTACAAATCAGCTGCTCTACCAACTGAGCTACAGTGGCTTGTATTTTGGTCTTCTGCAGACCTATTTTAATCCTTCAATCAACTATTTTCTTCCAGGTTAACCCCCCTTTCGAAAAGCGAGTGCAAAGGTAATAGATTCCTGTAAAACAGAAAAGTAATTTTAAAAAAAAAGTGCAAAATTTCTGAAAATAGTTGCGCCGCCCCTTCCAACTTAGCCTCAACCGAATGCTAAAAGCACTTTCCCTCACGGTTTTTAAAGGAAATTTTGCAATTAATCAATTGATTATCAATTATTTAAAACACAAAGGCTGTTTTTTCTTGCCGAGGTTTCCCAATGTTGCGTTTATTTGTGCGCATCATGCTCATTCAATATGTCTGATAAAACATTCGATTATTGCCTCGCTCACACGACGCCCCCGGCTCCTTATTTGCAAGCATTGGAGCGCGAAACCTACATGCGCACCCTTAGCCCACACATGTTGTCGGGTAATTACCAAGGTACGCTACTCCGATTTATTAGTCAAATGCTGCAACCCAAGCGCATCCTCGAAATCGGCACCTTCACCGGTTACGCAGCGGTTTGTCTGGCGGAAGGACTCGCAGATGATGGTATCCTGCACACCATTGAAGCCGATGACGAACTCGTTTGGATCATTCGCCAAGGATTGGAAAATGCAGGCCTCGCACACAAGGTAATCGTGCATACCGGAGATGCCGCCAAAATCATGCCCACCTTGGATGAAGTTTTTGATCTGGTGTTTCTGGATGCTGGCAAACTTGACTACCATCATCATTATGAACTTGCACTGGCGAAAACAAGAATAGGCGGTTTTTTACTAGCCGATAACGTACTCTGGGATGGGAAAGTAGTGGGGAATGACCCTAAAGATGCCACCGCACAGGTATTACGCAAATTCAATGACTTTGTGCAGGCCGATCATCGGGTTGAAAACCTTTTACTGCCTTTGCGTGATGGCCTAATGCTGATGCGCAAAATTGTTTAAATCAATCCCATTTGAATACATATATGGATTGTTTCACTCCACATATAAGGGTATTCTGTTGAATCTGTCGGCAATCTTTCTTCATTTCATGCAACTTACTTATGTTTGCCCTGCTCGTACGGCTAAATGGCCTATTTTAAAGCATCATTCATAACACCTGTTTCACCCCAACATCTTAATCATGGCCGAAAAAAAAGCACACCTATTATATGTGGAGGACGATGAAAGCCTCAGCTTCGTTACCCGGGACAATCTTGAATTGAATGGATACATGGTGACTTATTGCGAGGATGGAGGTAAAGCAATGCAATTGATTCAATCCAACCAGCGGTTCGATCTTTGTATACTCGATGTGATGTTACCAGAAGTAGACGGCTTTACCCTGGCTACAGAAATTCGAAAACGCGACGAATTGGTCCCCATTATTTTTCTGACGGCCAAAAGCATGAAGCAAGATAAAATTCATGGTCTGACCATAGGCGCGGATGACTATATTACCAAACCATTCAGCATTGAGGAATTGCTCCTTAAAATTGATATTTTCCTGCGCAGAACCAAGTACACTACGATTTTGAAGGAAAATCTGGTGGTAAAAATAGCCAACTACCTCTTTGACTATAAAAACCTTAGTCTCATCAATGGAGACTATACAGAAACGCTCACCCAAAAGGAAGCAGATCTCTTGAAGTTACTCAATGAAAATCGCAACCAGGTGGTGAAACGCTCTTACATCTTGGAAACAATCTGGGGTAAGGACGATTATTTCCTCGGTAGGAGCCTCGATGTGTTTATTTCCCGCCTGCGCAAATACCTTCAAATTGATGAACGTATCAAAATCGAGAATATTCACGGCGTCGGATTTAAATTCCGGGTAGACGAATAGTTTTTTTAAGGTTTTGAAATTTTAAACAAGAAATTGGAATCACTCTTTTACTCCTATCAAAACGCTCAAATTCATTGCCTGCGTTTTGGGACTGGCCCAACATTAATGATTGCCTTGCATGGATTTGGAGATCGGGCCCGCATGTTTGCTGTACTTGAACCAGCGTTGACAGCACGTTATACTTTCGTGGCAATAGATTGGCCTTTTCACGGTCAAACGGTTTGGCCATCGCATCGATTTGAAAAGGCAGACCTGCTTGCGATTATTGACCTAATTCTCAAAAAGGAAGGAAAGACGCGTTTTAACCTCATGGGTTTTAGTTTTGGCGGTCGACTGGCGCAGGCGATGCTGCCTGACTTGATTCAACAGGTGGATAAATTATATTTGCTTTCGCCCGATGGCATCGAGACGAAAGGCATGACGATGGCTGTCAGAACACCGATTGTAGTACGTAAGTTTTTGTATAAAATACTCGAAAAACCCAATTGGTTTTTAAAAATACTCTCTTTCGGACGCAAAATAGGCGTTGTTCCAGGTATGATCAATCATTTTTTGGCAGTCAACCTTTCCCGGCCCGATCGGTTTCAACGCACGTTTGGTTGCTGGTTGTCGCTGGATTCATTTTACCTCCGTCGGCGCAACATTAAGGCTTTATTGAAACGCAGTCAACTTCCTACTGCCATATATTATGGTGCACAAGATGAAATGATCCGTTTTAAAACCCTGCAAAAAATGACGGAAGGCTTGCCGAATGTACAACTCTATGTGTTGCAGGAAGGGCATCGGTTGATTGGAGAAAACCTTGCCAATCGGTTAAGCACGGATTAAGCTAGGTTTAATCCGTTTGAATGCCGTTCCAGTTGGTGATAATGGTTCCGGTGTTTTCAAAAAACCGCAATTCGATCGTGGTGCCATCAAATACCGCATAGGAATTGTACTGTAACCATTCTCCCAGGTTAATGTATCGACTGTGTCCATTTTTTAGGAGCCAATCGATGGGCAAGTGCCGATGTCCAAACACAAAAAAATCGGGCGAGACCCCCTGATCCAATTTTCGGTGGGCATATTGTAACAACCATTCCCGGTCCTCCCCCATCCACGAACGTTCTGCTTCTGGTGTAGCAGCCCTGCTTTGCTTTGAAAAATAATTGGCCAAACCGATTCCGGCATCTGGGTGCAGCCACCTAAAGAGCCACTGGGCCAAGCGGCTGGTGAATACTTTTTTCATAATTTTGAATCCTTTGTCGCCCGGGCCTAGTCCATCACCGTGTCCTATAAAAAAAGATTTGCCCAAAAGTTCCACCTGAATCGGTTTGTAATAGACCGGAATACCAAATTCCTGTTCAAAATATCCAAACATCCAAAGGTCGTGGTTGCCGGTAAAGATAAAAATGGGCAGGCCTGCATCGCGCAGGGAGGCCAACTTGCCAAACAACCGGGTGTAGCCCTTGGGGACCACGGTTTTGTACTCAAACCAAAATTCAAAGAGATCGCCTACAATATAAATGGCCGCAGCATCTACGGCTACTTGATCCAGCCAACGTACCAATTGGCGTTCGCGTTCGGCAGAAGAAAGGCGTGCATGGGCGCCTAAATGAAAATCAGAAACGAAATAAATCTTTTGCTTCACAAGCGTAGGTGATTAAAGCATTCCTCTTGAATTGCGAAATACAGGCATAATCATGCACAAAACATGCCAGTGCGCCTGATCCCGGCACAAAAGTAGAATTCATTGACAGCCTGTTTGCCTGGATTGCAGAAAAAATCAGGTAGAGCGCGTTTCTTTGCAGGATATTCCAACCAACAAGCAACAATTATGATCGTAGTTACCGGTGCTGCAGGGTTTATTGGCTCCTGCATGGTTCAAAAATTAAATGAAGCAGGATACACGGATGTGTTGGCTGTAGATGATTTTAGCAGGGCAGATAAGGAAAGAAACCTGAAGGATAAAAAATTGTGCGGGCAGGTTGCACGCAATAATTTTATACGCTGGCTCGAACGCAACCATGCTGATGTGACCGCCATTTTGCATTTGGGTGCGCGTACGGATACCACAGAAATGGATACGGCTATTTTTGATACTTTAAACCTGGAGTATTCGAAGGCACTGTGGCAACTTTGTGCAGGCTTTGAAATTCCCTTCTTGTATGCCAGCAGCGCGGCAACCTATGGATTGGGCGAACAGGGGTACGTTGATGATGAAAAACTAATTCCGTTGCTCAAGCCCCTCAATCCGTACGGGCAAAGCAAGCAAGATTTTGATGTCTGGGTTTTAGATCAGGTTGCTCGGAAGGAGCAGACGCCTCCGCAATGGGCGGGTTTCAAGTTTTTCAATGTTTACGGCCCCAATGAATACCATAAGGGCCGCATGGCATCCGTGATTATGCACACAGCGCGTCAGATCAAGGCCACGGGTGCCATGAAATTATTTCGGTCGCACCGCCCGGATTTTCAGGACGGAGCACAGTCCCGCGATTTTATTTACGTTAAAGATGTAGTGGATATTTTGCAGTTTTTTTTAGAAAAAAGGCCTCCAAACGCCATTTACAACCTTGGAACAGGCGAAGCGCGCACGTTCCTTGACCTGGCCAAGGGCACCTTTCATGCCCTGGGGTTGGAACCCATCATTTCCTTTGTTGATACGCCTGCCGATATTCGGGATACCTACCAATATTTTACAGAGGCCGACATGGGTAAAATGCGGGCTGCTGGCTATATGGAACCTTTTTACGGACTCGAAGAAGGTATTACCGACTATGTACAGCGGTATTTAAAAGATGAAACCATTTGGTAGGCACATTCACGTGCCTTTAGTTTGCAAAAATCATTTGGCGACTGTCGATCGGCAGGCCATCTATTTCCAGCAGGTAAACAAATGTACCCTGCATGCCATATCCGTGGGTGTAGAGTATTTCATTTAAACCTTGTTTGAGGTTTAAGGGTATGGTTTGAATCATTTTGCCCTGCATATCCAGGATCAGCATGTTGGCCTTTTGGTAAGTTGGCAGTTTTTCTATCCAAAAAGAGATCCAGGTTGCTTCATCAAATGGATTTGGGCGGTTTTGGAAGAGCCGAATATTGGGTGCATCCTTGCCTTGGTCCGCATCCTGGACGGCCGAAGTAGTGATAATTTTTTCAACGCCAAAAAGGCTTTCTGCGCCATCGGCATCTACCCGAGCAAGGCTTACAAATAATCCACCTGTGGCATTACATGGTACGAGGGCGTTGGCACCACCAGTAATTGTATAAACGGTGTCCCAGTCATTGGTTGTAGAACGCAAGGCAATGCGAACCGATTCATTGTTGCCTAAAGCCGGGTTAAAATTGACGGTGAGGTTACTGCCGGAGCGGGTTCCTGTAAATTCAGGAGGCGCAGGTACGGCGCGGGCTGCAATGGCTGCGGCATTGGCATTGATGGTCGCATTGCGCTGCAAGTAGTTAAAATCAACGAAAAAAGAATCAATACTGCTATTTCCATCGGTATCTTCCCCTAAAATGTCCCGTGTAGAGTGTTGGCGGTCGGTATAGGTTGGCCCGGCAGAGGCATCGCCATGTTCATTGGCGGAGGTAAATCGCATGGCGGCATATCCTTTTTCGCGAAAAGGAATATGGTCACCTCCCCGACCGGTGCGGTCTTCGGGCGACATGATGCGCACATTCATGGGTACCGTGGCTGTTGGCAGGATATTTTCGCGGTATTGCAATTTTATGAACCGTGCGAGTTGTTTACTTTTTGCATTAAAATTGCCGGAAGAAAAAAGGCGCACACTGGTAGAGTCGATGTTATTCAATCCCGGGCAAGCAGGTGGCGATGCGGTTTGTCCACAAATAATGCCCCCAATGACATCATTGTTGAGCACGGCTTTAATGGGGATGTTTTTTTGAAGTGCGTACGTGGCGTAAGCCCCCGCCCCGACCAAGCCTTGCTCTTCTCCAATGGTTACCATAAATACAATGGTGTATTGGTATTGGTATTTGGACATTACCCGGGCTAGTTCCATGACTAGTGCGGTTCCGGTTGCGTTGTCTTCGATTCCTTTTGCCAAACAAGCCGTGTCGCAAAGTACCTCGCAACGGCTATCAATATGTCCTTCCACCAGCACTACCCCATTGTTGGCAGGATCAGCGCCAGGCAAAATGGCAACAATGTTTCGATGTTGGCCAACCGCGCAAATGGTTTGGTTGAATTGGAAATAAGAAACAATAAGGCGGTTATTGACCTCTGCACTAAAATCCTGAAATTTGTTGTATACCCATCTACGGGCAGCACCAATGCCATTTGTACTGGAGAGTGTATCGCTGCCCGAATTGCGGGTGCGGTACGTATTCATGTGGAATAGATACGCCTTCAGACTATCCGATTTGATACGCGCCTGTAAATCAAGGCCTAATTCGGCTGGATTGAGGGGGGTAGGCGTCGCAGCGGCATACTGGGCACCATTATAATTGCCTAGCAGGATGGACTCTGCAAGCGGATTGGTGTGCAGCAGGTTGGTTTGACTGCACAACAGGAAGGGCAATAAACAAAACAGGAAAAGACCGGGTAGTTTCATACAACAAGTTAATTTGCCGATAAAACTACTTACTTTTTACAAATATACCCAGATTTAAATGGATTTGAAGGATGGATGGATAAAAAAATTGATTTTCAATGGATTAGAAGCCATCTTTTTTCATAACCACTTTGCATTGACTATATTACAACGCTTTCAAGTGATTTCCGAAAAAAGGCAATATTTTGTCTTTGTCGGAAACCAGCACCTGGCTTAAATCAAAATCCCAATCGATGTTTAATTGTGGGTCATCATAGCGGATGCCCCCTTCATGGGCTTTGGAATAAAAGTTGTCACATTTGTAGAAAAACTCCGCAGTTTCGCTCAAAACGAGGTAACCGTGGGCAAAGCCGCGGGGCACAAACAGTTGCTTTTTATTTTCGGCACTCAGGCGCATGCCGAAATGCTGACCATAGGTGGGTGAATCCGTTCGCAAATCGAGCGCAAGGTCAAAAACCTCCCCTTCAATTACCCGGACAAGTTTTGCCTGCGCCATTTCGCCCGCTTGATAGTGTAATCCGCGC
>CAIVGO010000048.1:2500-22434 GCA_903905445.1 uncultured Bacteroidota bacterium | reverse complement strand
CGCAACAACACACTCTCCCGAATACGCGCATATTTCCCCTGGTAAATCGCGCTCAACAGCACCAAAAGACCCGTTAAAATGCTAAAAAGGGCCATAAAGCGGATCACAAACGATACTTTGCCCAAGATCTCATCCAGCGACTTCAATACCTGCGTCAAATCTATTGCTGAAATACCCGGATATTTGCGTACCAGTTCCAATTGAAACGCAGCCGATTGTGCTGCATCGCCTACCCGCGAAATAATGACGTGAAATTGCGGGGCCTGCTCCAGTACGCCTTTCGGAAATACCACTAGGAAATTGGTTTGCATTCGGTTGAAATCAATTTTCCGAACGCTGCTAACCACCGTTTCCAAACGTGCGCCCTGCACATTAAACACGATCCTGGTGCCAATTTCGGCCTGCATGCTTTTTTGTAAATTATCCGAAATGGAAATTGGAATGGGCTGGCCAGGCGTGTAATTACCAACCCAGGTGCCTTCCACAATTTTTTCAGTATCAATCAATGTATCCCGAAACGTAACCCGGTACTCCCGATCCCAAACCCCTTTTTCGAGCGCTTTGGTACTATCCACTTCATCCTGCGCTTTGGTGCGCCCGTCGATGGTCTCCAAACGGGTGGTAACAATCGCCACTTGTTGAATCAAAGGCATCCCTTTTGCACGCACTAAGGCTGCAACACTATCTTTTTCAGTCGATTGAATATCGAATAAAATCATGTTGGGTTGCTGCCCACGTCCAGTAAATTCTACTTGCTGTAACAATAGATTTTGGGTTAACAACAAGATGGACAACAACATGGTGCCCAATCCAATGGTCACAATCAACAAAACGGTTTGGTTGCCCGGACGGAACAAATTCGCAATGCCCTGCCGCCACACATAAGGCCATTTTTTCGGGAAATACCGGCGCAACAACCAGGTAAGCAACCAGGCAAGTCCATACAATACCGCAAACGCCACCGCAATGCCTCCGATAAAATACAACGATTGCGCCCAATTACCCACCAACCAACGCGTAAAACCTAATAATACTGCAAAAATCAGGGCATACACCGACCAGCGCAACAACGCGTTGTTTTCCGGCGCTGCATCCACGCCTGCCCGCAAGGTGCGCAAAGGAGACGTTTTTAAAATGCCGGAAAGGGGCAACAACGCAAACAAAACCGATACACAAAGGCCCAATAAAGTGCCTTGCAACACGGCAATACCCGAAATATCGGTGCTTACGGTTTCAATCGGCAAGAGGTCTTTGGTCAGCCAGGGCAATATTTTTTGAATCGCCGAACCCAACACCGATCCGGTAAAGGCAGCCAATAAGCCAATGCCACTCACTTGCACGAGGTACACATAAAATGCTTTGCGCCCCGAAGCGCCCAAACAACGCAAAATGGCCACGGTAGGCAGTTTGTCTTTCAGGTAAACATGCACGGCACCTGCCACCCCAATACAGCCCAACAGCAAAGCAATAAAACCCACGAGGTTTAAAAAGGTCGAAAAACTGCCAAATGCGGCACCAATGTTCTTTTTGTTGGATGCCACTGTTTCCCAATTCAATTTGGCGCGATCCAATGCTTTGTCCATCTTTTTGGCAAAGGCATCCACATCGGTATTCTCCGGAAATTTAAAATAATACTGGTACCAAACCCGACTTCCGGTGGTCACAAGTCCAGTCGAGTCTAAGTACTCCATGGGAATAAATGCTACGGGCGCAATGGCCGAACCAACCCCTGCGCGCCCCGGACGTGAAAGCAGATCGCCTTCCAACTGAAAATTGAGTTTCCCGATTTTGACCGTATCGCCCGTTTGCAGGCCAAATTGCAGCATCAAAGCGTGTTCTACCAGGGTTTTTTGGCCCTTGCGATAGTTTATCCAGGCATCCGCTGGCGCGCTGTTCCAATTGCCGTAATAGGGATAATCGCCCGAAATCGCCCGCACCATCGTCAGGCGTGTGCCTTGCGTGCGGGGGAAATACAGCATCGACAATAAATTGTAAATCCGCGATGCTGTGACGCCGGGCTGTGCCATAATTTCCGCCATCAGCGAATCCGGTAGCGCCTGGTTGCCTTCAATGAGTAAATCAGCACCCAGCAAGGTTTTGGCTTCCCGGTCAATATCTTTCGTCAAATTGATGCTAAAAGAACGCACCGCCGTCAACGCCGCAATGCCCACCACAATGGCGGCAACAAATAAAAACAAGCGACGAACGTTACGGCGACTATCGCGCCAGGCCATTTTCAGGATAAAAGACATAGCAAGGTCGGGGGAACACCCGGGATAAAACAGTGAATACAGGAAATCCCCTGCGCACACGCACAAGGTCTAACAGGTAACACGATTTAGGCTATTCCGTTGGCAGAACCCTTGGTTTTTTCGATCAATCAGGCGGATTGGTGGATCTAATTGACTTTAAACTAAAAAATGGCTACACCAATCGCCGAACGCTGGTCTGCGCCTGAATGCCCCCCGTCGCGCTCAAATGCTCCAGCAGCAACACCCCCGGCGTTTTTCCGGGCGCAAAACTTCCTAAAGTATCCTGAAAACCCAGGGCCTCGGCGCCATTCAACGTTGCCCAACGCAACATCGTTTCAAAAGGCACATAACTTTGGTACCGCGCAATGGTTTTCAACTCTTCCAAAATCGACAATTGCCAGTTGGAGGTCAAACTATCCGTGCCCACGGTCACGCGCGCCTGGGTATCCAAAAACGCCTGATAATTGGGTAAACGGTTCTCAATGTATAAGTTAGCGTTCGGACAAGTGGCCCAATACACCTGGTCGCTCCAGGCATGCGCTGCTTGAATGTCTTCCCGGGTACTCAAGGTATTGTGTACAAACAAGGTCCGGTTTTGCGGGTTCATATTGCGCAGCGCGTAATAAATAGAAGGCTGCCCCGTCGCCTCAAATTGCTCCAAAGACACCCCAAAACGGCCGTAAAACTCAATAAAATCGCCCGTTTTATCCAAAAATAACGTGTTTTCCGGCGGCGTTTCCTGGTTATGGATGCTTACCGTGATGCCCGAAGCCGCATTAAAGGCATTGATTTTTTCAAACAAGGTTTTACTCACGGTGTACGGCGCATGGGGCACCATTGACTTGGCACTGCCCGGCGCTAATGCCAATTGGTCATACACCGCCGACCAATCCGCAAACGCTTTTTCAGCGCCCGCATCTTGCAGAAAATCAAAGAGTTCGATAAAGGTGTAATACCGCATTTTACCCAAAGCCTTCACCGCAAAAGTGTCGGGCGCATTGGAAATATCGCCTAAAGCCACGATCCCGCCGTCCAACATTTCCTGGTTTGCGTTGTTAATGGCTTCAGTAATCAATTCCTGCGCTACATTACGTTTGGTAACAACCCCGGTGATGAATGGAATTAATCCAGTGCCGGTATCCACTTTGCCCAGCATATGGGAAAGTTCGAGGTGACAATGGGTATTGACAAATCCGGGAACAATCGCTCCATGAAACACCTCCAAATCGCCCGCTTCATGTTGTGTACGGGACTCGATGGCCAATATTTTACCGGCATCATCCACGATCAAAACGCCCGCTTGTACGGGTGCAGCAGCAACAGGGAAAATCCAGTCAGCAGTAATTTTACGCATGGCTTGAAAAAGATTTAATTTTCCGGCAAAAATTGCCATTTACTTTGAAGATAAAACCATTGGGCAAGTGATAAATTTGCCATTTTTTAAAATTACGCATCTTCGCACCCAAATTCCTTACGAAACATCCACATCTGCTATGAAATTCACAACCACGGAGCTGACCAATATTGTCGAATGGAAACCGTACCGCCCGGAATGGCCCATTCGCCTGAACGAAAAAGAAGACGGCATTGAAGCGCATTTTGGCGCACTCATCAATGCCTTTACCGACCATACGGATTTTGATGTAGCCATCACCCAGGATGGAAGTATGTCCAATTTCCTTGAAATTGTGTGTTTTATCCCGCAACAAACAGGCGGAAATAGCCCCGCACTCATCGTTTGCATCAGTTTTTGCGCGCCCATTGCTGCTTTTGCCGAAATTGAAGCCTACATCAGCGAAGAAACTTTAGGCTGGGATACCCTCGATTATAACACGATCGGCAAAGTTAAAAGTCCAATTTTAGAACCGATCAAAAACGCGGTGCTTGCCATTTTGGAACAACATCAATTACCCCTGCTCGATCCTGTGTACGCTGCCGAACTGCTCAGTCCCGAATTATTGGATAAGGTAAATGCCCCACACGATGAAAATCGCATCATTCATGGCATTTTTCAGTGGGAGGATTAAAAAACGTCCCAGGCAAATCGCAAAATAATACCCGAAACAACCACGATAAACACCCGCCGGATGAATCCGTTGCCCCGTAAAACAGCCATACGACTGCCCGTGTACGAACCTGCTACATTGCACACCATCATAGGCAAGGCCAAATGAAATAACACCTGGCCATGCATGAGGAAAAAAACCAGCGAAGCCACATCTGCGATCACATTGATGATTTTGGCCATGGCCGAGGCGCTTAAAAAACTATAGCCAATCACACTGACAAAGCCAAATACCAGCAAACTCCCCGTGCCTGGCCCCACAAATCCGTTGTAAAACCCCAACACCATGCCAATCCCGGCCGCATACCAGGGAATCAAATTTTCGGGTACTTTAAAATGATCGCTCAGACCGAACGACTTTTTGCGGTAGGTATAAATCGCAATGGCAACAATCAGCACTAAAATGATGGGCTTTAACAAGGAACTGGGCAACAAACTTTGCACAGTAGCCCCCAGATAGGAGAGTACCGCCGCCCCAACCCCGGCAAACAAGACCGGCTTCCAGGGAATGCGCACACTCCGACTATAATTAATGGCCGCCACCAGCGTACCCACCGCCGAAGCCAGCCGGTTGGTGCTGATGATATTCGGAACACTCAATTGTGGGTACAATACAAAAAACGCAGGAATCGAAACCAGCCCGCCCCCGCCCACAATGCTGTCGATAAATCCGGCTAAAAACGAAAAGAAACAGAGTAAAATTAAGGCATAATCCATGCTGCAAACCAAGGCATTTTTAGCCAATAAAAAAAGTCGGCAGCTTGGCGCCACCGACTTTACACACTTAATCTGTAATATATATGGTAAGGTATGAAGTCAAATCAACCGAAGCGCAAAAATCAAACCTGTCCACTTCGGTCGTAAAAAAAAAATTTATTTAAAGCGCGTCGTAAGCGGCCATACCATTGGCATCGGGCAAAACTTCTTCGCGGGTAAGCGTAAACACTTTTGGATCGCGCTCGATCACCTGCAAGCGCGGATTCACCACATCAAATTCGGTTTCATCGTAGCGGTAAATGCTCCATTTGCCGTTGACCAACTCTAAGGAGGTCATATTTTCTACCCAGTCGCCGCTGTTCATATACGTCACCGTATTGCCATTTGTGGCTTTTACATCGCGCATTTGCGGACGGTGAATATGGCCACAAATCACACAGTCGTATTCTTTTTCAGCAGCCAATTGGATGGCCGTTTCTTCAAAATCACTGATGTATTTGACTGCGCCTTTTACGCTTTTTTTCACTTTTGCGGCAAAAGAAACCGGACCGAAGCCAAAAACACGCCGCCCGGCGTTGATCATCCGGTTGATACGAATGAGCATATCATAGCCTTCGCCGCCCATTCGAGCCAACCAGCGCGCGCGCTGAATACTGGCATCAAATACGTCCCCGTGAAAAACCCAATGGGTACGTCCATCAATCTGGAATACCAGTTTATTGCGCAAATGGATCAAACCGAGCGATATCTCACCAAATTTGCGCAAAACATCGTCGTGGTTGCCCGTTAGGTAATATACCTTGGTACCGTTTACCGCCATTTTGAGAATGCGGCGCACCACTTCCATGTGCTCTCTGGGAAAATAACTTTTCTTGAAATACCAGATGTCAAATATGTCTCCATTCAGCACCAAAGTACGTGGCTGAATACTTTTCAGGTAATTGTGCAGCTCACGTGCATGGCACCCGTATGTGCCAAGGTGAATGTCAGAAAGCACAACAATATCTAATTCGCGTTTCATTTCCTACCGGAAGCTGTTTTCAAAAGATTATAAAAAATGATTAAACTGTGTTCGGTGTTCAATACACCTTTTTACGTGCAACATTGAATGCGACCATTACTGCATAATGGTACTATGTTAAAAAACGGAAAAATCTAATTCCCGCGCCCAAAACGAGGCAATCGTTCTCATAAACCTTTTACAAGGGAGAAGAGGACTGCGAGAGCAGAAAAAAAGCGACCGAAAGAGAACGAGCAAAGCAGAATGCGATCAGACGCGGGAGCAAATTCTTATAGTTTTCATCTGTTACTTGTAGATATAAAGGTACGGTCGGTACTCCTAAGTGATGTTAAGGAATTATGAATTTTAAATTACGTTTCGTTTAACACAAAGGCCGTTTGCGGTTTTTAATTTCGCAAACGGCCCAATAAACCATACAGATCTTATTATTTAATCCAAAGCCGGGTTCCAGGCCAGTTCGTTTTTCAAGTTGGGTTTTAAGCGTTCTGCGGCCTGATTCAACATGTCCTCGTTGTGCGGAAAGGGTAGTGGTGTGTTGCCTATTCTGCAGCGGGAATCTTCCGATAAGGCCCGATTATCGCCTTTAAAGGTAGAAGCGTAATTTTCAAATAAAACTTCCGTCGCGATGTCGCGGTTATCCAGCAAGGTATTGCGCTGTGCATCATAAATTTCAATGATGCCCGCCAAACGGGTTGATTTGGATTGATACACTTCCAAAACATCGGCCCGGATACGCACATAACGGGGCGTTTTGAGGTCATTTCCCAAGGAATCTTTCACGACATTGCCTTTTTTATCCAACACATAATCCCAACCATCTTTGATTTCTTTTTCATCTGTATAACTCCGCTCATGCACGCGTTCTGGACTAACATCGATGTTGCGTACTTTAAACACTACTTTAAAATCGTAGGGTTGATCGGCTTTTTCGTCAAAATCAAACGATCTCCAGTCACTATCCAATTGGTTTTTGCCAATATTTAAAATACGATCCACAAAACCTACCGGTAAAATTTGGCCTGAATTGTTTTCAACCTTAAACAAAATTTGCGCAGTACCCAGGGCTTTGGCTTTTACTTTCAACAAGTCTTTGTCCTGATAACTGCGGTAATATTTTTGCTCCAAATCGATCAATTTGTAATAACCCTTACGCGCTGCTTTTCGGTCGCCACGCTCACCCAACAGAATGAAGTTCTTTGCTTCATTGTATAAAAAAGCGGCTGCCTTAGAGCGGCTTTCATTTTCCAGGGTGGCGATGTCGATCATTTCAAAGTGTGCCAAATAACCATCTTTTGCACGCAAAGGCAATAAAGGCGTTATCCGGTTTTGGCGATTGCGAATATTCTGGTGGATATCATGGATGCGTTCCCAGTTTTCTGGCCGGCTCGCTGCAATCAATTGATCAACGTTTGCAAGGTCGCGGGACTGGGCTTTTTGAAATGCGGTTTCCAATCCTTTTACATATTCTGTCTTCTTTTTCTTTTTGCCTTGTAATTTGCGCACGCAAAAATCGATTGCGCCGTCATAATCGCCACGTTCGGTCAAATTTTGAACAGATTGGCAGGCAGTAAACATTAAAACACCTGCAAGGAGCATAGGAATCAGTCGGAAGCAGTAGGATAACATGGTTTTCGTTTTTATGCTGACCTTATGGAGGGCCAGGTGATGAAGTAATTTTGACGCAAGATGAGGGCGTTCCCTGCTTGATTTCTTTTAAATTATGTTACGATTATAACAAAATTTGTTAAAATTCACAACAAAAACTGAACAAACGCAAACAAGATTTTAATGACATGGAAAAAATCACAGAATCGAGTTCCAAATATCGGCATTTAGAACAAATGAGCATCCAAACTTTGCTCACCCACATCAATGCGGAAGACCATTTGGTGCCCCAGGCGGTACAACAAGCCATTCCCCAAATTGAACCCCTGGTGGCAGCCATTGTAGCAAAAATGAAGGAAGGGGGACGTTTATTTTATATCGGCGCAGGTACCAGCGGGCGGCTGGGCGTACTGGATGCTTCTGAAATTCCTCCAACGTTTGGCGCTCCACCCGATTGGGTGATTGGCTTGATTGCGGGCGGCGATCGCGCACTGCGTAATCCGGTTGAAAATGCCGAGGATAGCACCACGCAGGCTTGGTCTGACTTGCAAGTTTGGCAAATTGATGCCCAGGACATCGTAATTGGCATTGCAGCCTCGGGAACAACGCCTTATGTTGTGCAAGGCCTCCACGATTGCCGCACCCACGGTATTACAACAGGCTGTATTACTTGCAACCCTGGAGCGCCTATTTTGGCAGCGGCCGACTTTCCGGTATTGGCCGTGGTGGGCCCGGAATTTGTAACGGGCAGCACCCGCATGAAAGCAGGTACCGCCCAAAAGTTGATCCTCAATATGATCTCTACCTCGGTAATGATCCAACTGGGCCGGGTAGAAGACAATAAAATGGTGGATATGCTGCTTTCCAACGAAAAATTAATCGACCGCGGCGCACGCATGGTTTCCCAGGCAAGCGGCATCGAATATGAAACCGCCCGAAAACTCTTGGTTCGGTACGGCAATGTGCGGGCAACGCTGCGGGCGATTGGCGGGCACTAAACCTGCGCGCTACTGCATTTTATCCCCACGCAAAATTCGGAACCGCTTCCGGGCTTCCACGGCAAAAACGCTCCCTGAGTATTCGACAAAGATTTGCTCATAGAGTGTTTTTGCTTTTTCGAGGTCATTTAAGCGCGTCTCGTACAATTGGGCAAGGGCAAACAATGCATTATCAGCTCGAATATCTTCTTTGTATTTATCGGCTACCTCCGCATAGTTCTTGGCAGCATGCTCAAAATCGCGTTTTTTCTCGTAAATCTGTGCTTCCAGATATAAAATATCGTCCTGTAAAGAATGGTCGGGAAATTTCACCCGCAGGGTATCCAGTTTTTGAAAGGCAGCATCAAACAAGTTTTGAAATACCAGCAATTCGGCCCCGGCATATAAGGAGATTGCCTCCGAAGTCGTATCCAGGTTCAAATTGTCCATGATAAACACCGATAAATCGAGGGCATCATTGGAGATTAGTTTGGAAGTAGAGGCTTTTAAGACATTAAATTGTGCCTGCGCCCACTGAAAATCGCCGTTAAAATAAGCCAAACGGGCATTTTTAAAACGCGCTTCCTGACCAATTTGCTCTTCTTTGAAGGCTTTGTCTACTTGGCTGTATAAAAGGGTGCTTTCCCAAACATCGCCATTCATCAGGTAATAATCGGCCAAATGAATTTTAGCCGTTGCTAAGGTATTGCGATCCATTCCTGGAAAACCCTTCACTTCCTCCAACAATGCGATGGCTTTGGGCAAATTATTGATGTAAATGGCCTCCAGTTCGGCTTGTTGCATAATGAGCAGCGCCGATTGGCGACCACGGCCAAATTGCGACAAGAAATTTTCGTAATCCTTTTCCAAGGTTTGCAATTCGGCTTGAGAATAGGAGAGGCCTTCCGTTATTTTTTTCCGGCGGCATTGCATAATAGCCTGTTTCGCATCAAAAAAGTACGGATTCATTTGCCCTTTATCGCTTACGATATATTCGTAGCCTGCAATGGCAGCGTCGTAATCGCGGGCTTCTGCGGCATCTTCTGAAATGCGGAACACCCGTTGCCCGTTTTCGCCCAGCCGCTTGTCAAGGGCTTTATATTGGCGCAGGGCACTCTTAAAATCTTTCCTTTGTACAAAGGTCCAGGCCAACAATTCAACCAAATCAGGATTGTCGTTTTTTTGAACGCGTTCGTACAATTGCGTTTGCAATACGGCATATTCCTTTGCCGGTAAAAAGCGCGCGATCACAGTTTGGATCAATTGAAGTTTGCCCGGATCGGCTTCAATCGCATTCAGGTAAAATTCAATCATTTTGGGCGTATCCCCTTTTCTGCGATACAGTTCGCCCAGGTTATAGGCAAAACGGTGCTGTTCTTTCGTTGCTTGTTCGCCCCGTTCATAGGCTAGGATGGCAAAATCAAACTTGGATGCCTTCTCGAGGGTAGAAGCCACTCGAAGGACCGAAGCGTAATCGACCGACATTCGATCGATGGCTTTTTGAAATTGTTCTTTGGCTTGTGCTTCTTTACCCTGCCGTTCGAAGAGTTGTCCGTATGTGATATAAAGCAAGGTATTTTCGGGCGTCTTCTTCAATTGTTTTTTTACCGCCTTTTCGCACTCATCGTAGCGATTCAGGCTAAACAACGACTCTACATATCGGTTGAAATAATATTCATTTCTACTGTCCTTATCGGCAAGTTGTTCGTACAACGTTGCCGCTTTTTCATACTCGCCACTGGAAAAATACTGGGCAGCCAGGTTGGGATCCTGGGCATGTACAACCGAAATCAGCACAAATTGGGCCAAGGCCCAGAAAATAAATCGCATACGAATCATAAGCGTCAGAATGTAGATAGCATGAAAGGGCAAAATTACCTGAAATAACGCAGTGCACAAGGACTTGTTTTGATCGTCCTGCGCCATTCACGCATTTTTTGCGTCTACTCCTCGAAATTATACCTAGGTTACTTTCCTGTGATGATAAAAGACGTGGTGATGCCAACAAAATAATACCAGTCGCTTTGATTGGGATTGCCATTAATTTTAACACCATCCAGTCCATCAGAAAAAACAGGACGCCAGCCGACATCCAGGCCAAGCACAAAGCGCTCCAGCATATTGACTTTTAAACCAACGCCGGTTGGTAATATAAAAAGGCGCTTGGGCAAATCATCCTCTGGAAATGGCACGGTTAAATAATCGTTGCGCTTTTCTGGTGGGCCGTAGTATTGAGCGTCGGCAACCAAAAAGGTAACGCCTCCGCCAATAAATACATAAGGAGAGAAATTCAAGTTTCGCAGACCCGTTTTAGAGAAGCGTGGTTTGCCTAAAAAATTGTATTCCAGGATGGCGGCCGTTTCAACAATATTGGTTGAAAACTTGAATTTTCGATCATACAAGACCGGCGAGTTTTTATCATCGCCTCTGATAGAGCCCGTGTACAAATGGGCTTTAATGGCAAACTTTGGAGCGAGGTTGTACCGAACAAAAACACCATAACCTGGCTGGGTTTCCGAAAATTCAATGCGCTTTTCTGCAACATCACCGGAATAATTGGTGAGTCCAAACAAGAAACCGCATTCCAGGTATTGATCTTTAGACTTTTTTTGGGCTTGAAGGTTAAGGGAGATTAATACTAAAAGCACTGTGGAGGTATGCTTCATCATGTGTTTGCAGCGGTATAAGTTCGTGATTAAAATAGAAGTTGCACAGATTACATTTTGAAGCAGTGAAGCTTAAAACCGAAAATCAGGTACATTAATTGTGCAAAAGTAGAAATTTACCCTTTTAAAATACATTTTTTTGGGTAAGTAGATGCATCTTTAACTTAAAATATGGTGAAAAAAGGAAGTTTAAACGTTTTTAACACAGACTGCAACTTAACCTCTTACCTTTGCGGCGTCTAAGTATCAACTTAATGGAACTTGCAATATGGCATTGGATCAACAACATGAACACGAGCGTGTGAAAGCTGCTGGCGGAGAAATGAGTTTCTTTGACCATGTATCTGAATTGAGAACGACGATTTTACGATCGGTGTTAGGCATTTTTGTCATTGGTATCATCTTTTTCCTCAATAAGGAATTTGTATTCAGTACTTTGTTATTTGGCCCCAGGTATCCCGAATTTCCGACCTATCGGATTTTATGCAGTGCCTCGCATGCGTTGGGGTTGGGTGAAAACATGTGTTTTACGCCGCCTAAATTTGATTTGATCACCCGTCAATTGGGTGAAGTTTTGATGCAACACTTGTATGTCTCCTTTTGGCTAGGTGTTATTGGTGCCTTTCCGTATATTTTTTGGCAGTTTTGGAAATTCATTAGCCCGGGCTTGTTAGAGCAGGAGCAGAAAGCGATTCGTGGCGTGGTGTTTATTTGTTCTTTCCTGTTTTTGTTGGGGGTATGCTTTGGGTATTTTGTAATTGCGCCCTTTTCCATCAGTTTTTTGGCAAGTTATACAGTGAGTGGGCTGGTGGTAGCACCAACCCTCGACTCGTATGTTACCTATATGACGATGTTTACCCTGCCAACGGGTTTGATTTTTGAGATGCCGGTGGTAGCCTATTTTTTAGCTAAAATAGGCATTGTGGGTGCTTCCTTTTTACGGGCCTACCGTCGGCATGCGATTGTAGTCATCCTGATCGTTGCGGCGATTATTACCCCGCCGGATATCGTTTCGCAAACCCTGGTTTCCATCCCGCTCTGGGGGTTGTATGAAATCAGCATCCTGGTGGTTGCGCGGGTACAACGCAAGCGCGCTGCTGCAATGGAACAGGCAGAAAAAGAAAGTCGCCGGTCAATCGTACCACACGACACCGATCCTGAATAAAAGGCTGAAAAAATGCTATTTTACTTCGGCTGCATAGGCCGCAGCACCAATGATGCCTGCGTTGTTCAGTAATTTTGCTGGTTCAACGCGGGCATTTACGATGAGTTGCTCTTTATAAACTTCAAAAAACTTGCTTTCGCCGCCGCCCAGAATAAACAGATCGGGTGAAAAGAGCAGTTCCAGGTGTTGCAAGTATTCGTTAAAACGATCCGCCCATTCTTTCCGGCTAATTTTCAGGCGCTCGCGTGCGCCCGAGGAGCAATATTGTTCAACCGATTTGCCGTTATTCCATTTCAAATGGCCGAGTTCGGTATTCGGAATCATTTGGCCCTTGTAAAAAATAGCGGTACCCAAACCCGTTCCGATGGTAATCAAAATGACCAGGCCCATTTCGCCTTTGCCCTTGCCATAGCGCATTTCGGCCATACCCGCAGCATCGGCGTCATTGGTTACACACACCCGATCGCCGGATGCGGCACCAAAAGCTTGTTCCACATTGACCCCAATCCAGGATTTATCAATATTGGCAGCCGATTGTGCTACCCCGTTTTTTACCAGTGCCGGAAATCCGCATCCTACAACGCCTTTATAATCAAAGTAGTCGATGATTTCGGCAAATGCTGTAGCCATCGCAGCGGGTGTAGAGGGTTGCGGGGTAGGTACCCGAAAGCGCTCTCCAGATAATTTGCCATTTTCGAGGTCAACCAATGCCCCTTTGATGCCAGATGCGCCAACATCGATTCCTAGGATCGTATTCATAAAATAAGTTGCAGTGTGTGTAGGTAAATGTTGGTTTCGGGTTTGATGGGTATTTGTGATTAATCCTCTGGGATCACTTCTTCCAGGATTTCATCTTCACCAGTTTCACTTTCCAGGGCTTTTTGTTTGCGCCTTTCGAGTGAGTTGGCATGCATATCCAGGTATTCGTTGCGGTTCCGAACAATTTCGGCCCCCAGGTACAAGGCTTTTATGAAAGAAGTTTCATCGGCCTCTCCCTTCCCGGCAATATCATAAGCCGTGCCATGATCGGGCGAAGTGCGCACAATAGACAAACCAGCGGTATAATTCACCCCTGCACCAAAAGACAACGCCTTGAACGGCACCAAACCCTGATCGTGGTACATGGCTAAAATGCCATCAAATTTGTTGTATTGACCCGATCCGAAAAAGCCATCGGCTGGAAAAGGGCCAAATGCCATCACGCCTTTCGCTTTTGCTTCTTCAATGGCAGGGCGGATAATTTTTTCTTCCTCATCACCAATGGCACCTTCATCGCCTGCATGTGGGTTCAGGCCGAGTACCGCAATGGTTGGGCGGTCCAAATTGAAGTCGATTTTCAGGGTTTCCGAAAGAATCAGGATCTTTTTGAGTACTTTTTCTTTGGTAACGGCCTCTGCGACGGCTTTAAGGGGCAAATGGTTGGTTACTACACCGATTCGCAGGGTATCAGAAACCATCAGCATCAGCGAGTTTTTAGCCCCGAATGCATTGGAAATGTACTCTGTATGTCCAACAAATGGAAAATCGGCCATTTGCATGGCTTTTTTATTGATGGGCGCCGTCACCATGGCGTCAATAAGGCCTGCTTTTAAGTCCTTAACAGCCCGTTCCAAGGCCTGATAGGCACACTTTCCGCCCATATCCGTTGGTTTTCCCAAGGTTATATTGACGTTGTCGTTCCAACAATTGATGATGTTGATGCGATCTGCCTGGGCTTCTTCCGGCGAATTCACCGAATGGAACTGAATGTTTTCCTGGGTAATGATGTTTTTGTGATAGGCTACCACCTTGGTACTGCCATAAATCACAATCCGGTAAGCGGGACCGGCTTTTTTGAGGGCCAGGGCTTTCAACGCGACTTCAAGGCCAATTCCATTGATGTCGCCACAAGTTATTCCGATGGTTAAATTACTCATTTTCAGGCATTTTAAAACGAATCATTCGCTGTACTTCCATAATGGGTTTTCAGCGCAAATCTATTCAATATTGTTTTAAAAATCGATACATTAGCCGCACGCCCACACCGGTACCGTCTTTGGTACGGTAAGCATTGGCAGCGCGAAGATAGGCAGGTCCGGCAATGTCAAGGTGCAGCCAGGGATAATCCGTAAAATGTTCCAGGAACTTTCCGGCTGTGATCATGCCTGCGTTCCCCGATCCAACATTTTTCAAATCGGCAATATTACTTTTTAGTTCATCGCCATATTCTTTCCAAAGCGGCATTTCAATGAGCCGTTCGTAGGTCTCCCAGCCGCTTTTTTCCAGTTGTTTTTTTGTTTTTTCGGCAGCGGTCCCCATGTAACAAATCGCCTGGGTACCTACTGCGCGTACCGCCGCACCCGTGAGGGTAGCAAAGTCAATCACCAACTCGGGTTTGTATTTTTTAGCATAATGCAGCGCATCTGCCAGGATAATCCGTCCTTCCGCATCTGTATTGATTACTTCAACCGATTTTCCGGAGTACATGCGAATCACATCGCCAGGAGAAAGCGCGTTTTCTCCAATTTTATTATCGGTGGCTGGAATTAACCCGATCAAATGCACGGGTAACTGATTGCGCGCTGCAGCAGCAAATAACCCAATTACCGTGGCAGCACCCGCCATATCACATTTCATATAATCCATACCATCGGTTGGCTTCAAACTCAAGCCTCCGGTATCATACACAACGCCTTTTCCGACCAAAACCACCGGCTTTTTATTGTGCGCTTCCGCTGGTTTCCATTCTAAAATACAAAACTGAGGCGGCACCGTACTCGCTTTATTGATCGCCAACAAGCCCCCCATCTTCAAACTTTCGAGTTTTTCCTTACCCAACACTTCTACCTCAAAACCGTATTCCGCACCAGCCTGTTGGGCAGCAGCGGCCAAATCGAGTGCGGTAAAATGAGAATGCGGTTCGTTGACGAGGTTCCGGGCTAAAAATACCGCCTCTACCAATTGATCCAACTCCTGCACTTCTTCAAGTGTAGCGCCAGGTTGTGCGATCCGAATCCAGCGCAAGGCTTTTTCTTTCTTTTCAGGTTGTGTATAGTATTTTAAAAACTGGTAACTCGCCAGCGCCAACCCTTCCGCAAATGCCAGCACGCGCGGCGTTTCGGTAAAACTTCGAATCTGAACGGATTCAATTTTATAGTTTCGCAGTTCACGCAACAGTTCAGTACCTGCCAGTCGGGCGGCTTCCAGGGCGGCCATCGGATCTTTATCAGCCTTTAATATGCGAATAAAAACAGTGCCGGTCGGGCGTGGGAAAAAACAGGTATTGATCTCCCGTCCAGCAATTTGCTGTAAAAAATCAAATTCAGCGGGCTGCAAAACACCGTGGAGCAGGTCAGTCTTGCCTTTTTCGACAAGCAACACTAAGTTATCATCTGATTCGTCTGCCTCAACGGCAGCTAGTTGTACTCTTTTCACAGACCAGCGAGGATTTGGTCAAATTGTCGGATAATCAGGGATATCGAATGATTACCCCAAAGTGTGTATCAAAAAAAGGATTGCAAAGATACCAATTTTATGTCGGGACTTGCGGTGTTTGCGTTTTTTTAAATCGTTTTGCGTTTTATAGCATAAAATCACGCGCCTTGCATGAATATTCCCTTACTTTTCGGCCATTCATGCAATTATTTTATTTTTATGAAAATCAAATTTTGTGGCGCAGCGCGCGAAGTAACCGGATCCTGTCATTTGATTACCTTAGAAAATGGCACGAAAATTCTGTTGGATTGTGGTTTATACCAGGGTGGCGACGATGATGGCCGCTCTGTGGAAGGAAGCACTCCGGCGGGCAATCCGATGCAAGGTTTTAATGAAAAATGGCATTTTGACCCCAAGGAAATCGATTTTCTGGTTTTAAGCCACGCCCATATCGACCATACCGGTCGGGTACCCAAGCTGGTGGCCGACGGATTTAAAGGGAAAATCTTTGCCACCAATGCTACCCGTGATCTTTGTACGATTATGCTGATGGATAGCGCTAAAATACAGGAATCCGACGCCGAGTACTTCAATAAGAAGCGCAAAAACCTCAATGATCCCGAAAAAACACCGCTTTATACCACGGCGGATGTTTACGGGGTCATAGACCGATTTTGCAGCTTTAATTACGAAGAGTGGTTTCATATACACCCCGACGTAAAAGTATTGTTTCGCGATACCGGCCACATCCTGGGCTCAGCCAGTGTTAATTTGGTGATTCAGGAAGGAGATCGGAGCATTCGTTTGTCTTTTACCGGCGATATCGGTCGGCCGAACCGCCCTATTCTTCAGGATCCTATGCCTATGCCTGAAGCCGATTATATTATTTGCGAAAGCACCTATGGCGATCGTATTCATGACTCGGCCCCCAACGAACTGGAGCAGTTCCTGCAAGTAGTACACCATACCTGTGTTGAGAAAAAAGGCAAACTCATCATTCCCGCTTTTTCAATCGGCCGTACCCAGGAAGTTGTGTACATCTTAAGTCAATTACATTTTGCTGGCAAACTGCCCAAAATTCCTGTTTTTGTGGATAGTCCGCTTGCTGTGAATGCTACCCAGGTATTCATTAGCCATCCGGAGTGCATGGATGAGGAAATACACCGCTATTTGATAGATGCAGAGGACCCTTGGGGCTTTAATGGGCTTACCTATGTTCGTTCGACGGAAGGAAGCAAGGCGCTCAACAATATTGATAAGCCTTGTATCATTATTTCATCGTCTGGTATGATGAATGCGGGTCGAATTGTGCACCACGCATTTAACAATATTGAAAACAAGCGCAATACGTTCCTGATGGTGGGTTATTGCGCGCCCAATACACTGGGTGGTGTATTACGCTCAGGTGCCAAGTCTGTCCATATTTTCGGCGAAAACCTGCAAGTGTTGGCGGATGTAGTCATGATGGATTCCTTTTCCGCGCATGGAGATCAGGAAGAAATGTATAATTTCTTGTCTAATCAAAAAGCAACGGCGCAAAAAATCTTTCTGGTGCACGGCACCCTCGATCGCCAGGAGAAATGGCGCGATTATTTGCAGGAACAGGGCTTCAAATCGGTGGATATCCCGACCCTTGGTGAAGAAATAACTGTTTGATTGACAAAACGTTAAGCGGATTTAAAAATTTTGTTTCTGAGTTCAAGTTGAAACACGACGCCCGCAAAAGCGCCGAATAAAATCACTTTTGTCCCCCACAACAGGAGTGGTATGCCTGCCAGGAATGGCTGCAGTAACTGGTCTATTCCCCATAAACCAAAAACCAGCGCAACATAGGCCGACATCCTGCCCATGGCATAAGGCACCGGATAATGCTTTTTGCCCGTATACCAGGTTGCGAAACACAGGTAGGCATAGCAAATGAGCGTTACCCACGATGCACCCTGGTACCCAAATAATGGAATGAGGACAAAATTGAGTCCAATGGTAAGCAGTGCACTCACGACCGAAATCCAGGCACCCAATCCAGTCCGGTCTTTCAGCCGGTACCAAATAGAGAAGTTATAATAAACGCCCAGCAACAAATTGGCCATGAGCAATACCGGAACCACCGAAAGGCCGCTCCAGTATTTGGGTGAAATAAAGTATTTTACAATATCTATAAACAACAATATAAACAACATACCCGCTGCTGAAGTAATCGTAAACCACGTTGTAGCCTCCGCTTGGGTGCGCATGGCATCTTTTTCACCCGCATGCCGAAAGAAAAACGGCTCCGCGGCATACCGATATGCCTGGGTGAAAAGCGAAATAAGTGCTGCCAGTTTATAGTTGGCGCCGAAAACCCCTACCGCGCCCAGGTTTTCCGCAGGGGTACCGGGCAACAGGAATTTGAGCATCGAACGACTGAACATTTCTCCTACAATACCCGAAAAGGTTACAATGATTAAAGGCGCTGCGTAAACCACCATTTTTAACCATAAAATCTTATCGAACACCCACTTTATTGCTCGAAACTGGGGAAACAACAGGAGCAGGGTCACCAAACTGGCAATCAGGTTGGACAAAAAGATATAGCCCACCCCCAGTCCGGGAGCCCAAACCGCGTGCACCCAGGAATAACCCTGTTGGGCGGCCCAAGGGCAGAAAACCAGCCAAAACAGGTTCATACCTATATTAATAAGGATGTTCGCCATTTTTACCACCACAAAAAAGCGCGGTCTTTGTTCCAGACGCAGGCGGGCGAAAGGCAGTTCGGCCAGGCAATCGAGTGCCAAAATCAGGGCAAACCACCGGATATATTCCGGATGTTCCGGGTAATACAGTGCATTGGCAATCGGTTGTGCAAAGCTTAGCAGCAGCGCAACAATCAATGCGGATGTACCGATAATGGAAATCAAGCCCGTTGAGTAAGCCCGATCGCGGTCTTCTTTCGGCGTGCCAAATCGAAAAAATGCGGACTCCATCCGGTAGGAGAAGAGCACCATGACAAAAGCCGAGGTAGCATACAAATCGATCACCGCACCATATTCATTGGTTGTCGCCAGTACACGGGTATAAAAAGGTACCAACAGCATGTTCAACAAGCGGCCGAGGATGCTGCTTAGACCATAAATTGCGGTTTCTCCCGCTAACTTTTTTATTAAAGACATATTGGACAGATCGTATGTGCGCCAAAGGTAGCATCAATTTAGAAGAATAAAAACGCAAGCCGCCCCAGTAACTAAACTGGAACGGCTTGCACCATCTTCGATAAACGGATAAAAAACTGGCGGTTTAGGCCATTTCTTGCACCACTTCTGTTACTTCAGGAATCATGCGTTTGAGCATACCTTCAATACCGGCTTTCAACGTAACCGAAGAAGATGGGCAGCCGCTGCAAGATCCTTGCATGGTTACGAATACCCGACCGTTTTCATAGGCCTTGAATTCGATGTTACCGCCATCCATTTCAACCGCAGGTTTTACGTAGGTATCAATTAATTCCTTGACTTTGCGTGCAATATCGCCATTTTCACCGCTAAACTGGCCAGCGTTGCTTTCGGCTTCTGCCTTTTCAATAAATTCGGTAAATCCTTCATTTACCACTGTGCCACCATTTTCCACAAAGTCCTTGATGAATTCTTTCAGTTTGAGCATGATATCTGCCCATTCGTAATTGAATTCCTTGGTAACGGTGACGTAGTTATTATTGAAATAGACACTTTTGACGTAAGGCAACTCCATGAGACTATGGGCCATTGGGCTCCATGTTTCGGCGAGTGCCGCTTCTTTAAAATCTGCAATACCGCGGTAAAGCAGCCGATTGGTTACATATTTCAGCGCTTCTGGGTTGGGTGTTTGCTCTGTATAAAGCATTACCGGACTTTTTGCAATCGTTTCCATGCGATGAGCCTCTTTTATTGTTGTTTGGAAATATTCTACGCAAAGGTAACGTAAATAAATCCTTTTGGTTTATCAAAAGTGTTGCTTTCATATTTCTATAAAAAGTTCGCCGGTATCTGTTTGCCATAACTTAATGGTAGGATGCACCTTAAGCAGGCGTTCCAGCACAC
>CAIVGO010000047.1 GCA_903905445.1 uncultured Bacteroidota bacterium | reverse complement strand
GGCCAGTTGGATTTTTATGATAAAAATTTTGGCGCATATTGGCACTTCGGTAACGGCGGGCTACACGATTGCAATTCGGATCATCATTTTTACCATTTTGCCCTCCTGGGGCATGGCCAATGCGGCGGCCACCTTGGTCGGACAAAATTTAGGCGCGGGCCATCCCGAACGCGCCGAAAAGTCGGCCTGGCGCGCCGGATTTTTCAACATGATTTTCATGGGATTTGTGGGCATCGTGTACATCACGGCAGCGCCCTTTTTTATTCAGATTTTTACCCAGAATCCGGAAGTGGTTGAGGCTGGTTCCATGGCCTTGCGCACCATTGCCTGCGGGTATATTTTTTATGGTTGCGGAATGGTTTTGGCGCAGGCGATCAACGGCGCGGGTGATACCGTTACACCAACCATCATGAATTTCGTGTGTTTTTGGCTGATTGAAATGCCTTTGGCCTGGGTGTTGGCCATTTACCTGCATTGGGGACAAATGGGCGTGTATACCAGCATTGTCATTGCCGAATCCATGTTGGCTGTGATGGCCATTGTCATTTTTCGGCGCGGCAAGTGGAAAACCATCAAAGTATAAAGGCTTCCGGCGGTGCACGGTGCGCCTTCAAACAAGTGCTGTTTATCCGCCCATGGTTCCCTACCTTTGTGGTTTCAAAACAGCGTTTAAGGATGAAAAGCACGTCATTTTTTAAATTTCAGGCATGGATTATCGGGGTCGTGTGTTGTAGCCTGTGTGCATGCGAAGGCCCGAAGCCCGAAAACCGGTACGACAAAATCGCAACCGGTTTTTGTGAATGCACCAGCCAATTGGTGGCGCTCAACAAAGGCGCTATTGCCCTGGCGGCCGATACGAGTGGCAATGCCGCCCTGGTGTTCAAACAAATGGAGGCAGAATACAACAATGCCCGCGCATGTTCGGCGACGATCCTGGCGCAGTATGGCCGATTGAAAAAGGAAGAATTTGTTGAGGTGGAAAAAGCGATGCAAGGTAAATGTCCCGATTTGGCCTTACAAAAAGATTTATTGCGCGAAATGTTGGGCGAATAAGCGCCTGTTTTATATCAAAATCTGATCAATTATGGCAACCATAGCGCTGGAAGGAATGCGATTTTATGCTTTTCACGGGGTGTACGATGCCGAACGTATCCTGGGCGGTACCTACATCGTGGATGTACACATCCAGACAGGGGTAGGCAAAGCCGTAGAAACCGACGACCTTGCACACACTATTAATTATGAAACGGTGTACCAGATTTGCCGCATGGAAATGGACAAACCCAGGCAATTGATAGAACGGGTGCTTTCGGGCATTGCGGAAGGCATCAAACACCAATTTCCCAACATGGACGGCCTGAATATTCGCATTCGCAAAATGAACCCGCCTTTGGGTGGCCGCGTTGAGTATGCCATGGTCGAATCTAACCAAGATTTCAAAACCGATTGTCCGCGTTGCAAAAAAAAGTTTAACCGCTACAATGACGTCGATTGTTTTGAGCGTTTTCCTAACCTGCACCCGGCAACCCGGGAAATGTTGAACAAACAATATGACAACAAGTGCTTGTGCGACAATTGTTTGAAGTTTTACGCTGGCTAATTTTTACAGGCGCTAAGGCCGCAAAGGTTCCAGGTACATTTCTTCCGTAAACAAAGGCGTTTCTGTAACTGCTTCAATATCAAGGGTTACGTCAATATCATCGAGCCAGTTTTTGTTGCGCAATCCAAAGTAAAAACTGCCTTCCAAAGGCGAATAGCGCCGCTGTACATCGGAACTTACTGCCGGTTGATAAATAAAGGTGTCGTATGCTTTGCCGTTGATAAAATTGGGCAAGTTGGCACCATCTACCAGGGCATATTCGACATCTTCGCCTGCGCTGGGAAGCGATAAGTCGATGGCCATGCCCAGTGCGTACACCGCCAGGGCGCTGGTGGGTTCATAGCCGATCATTTTTGCTGCGCCCAGTTTCATGGTGGAGGTTAGTTTTTCGGCGTCTTTGCGGCGCACTTCCTGGGTGGCCTGACCAACCGAAATGCAGTATGCCCATTGTTTGGTGTGGGGTGGCAAGGCAAATTGGTAAGCATTGGTAGCGCGTTGGGTACCAAACTTAAAAGCGCCCACGGTGACCTTTCCGCCCAAGGAAATCACTTCCGTTTTTTTACCTGCGGGTACCTGCCTGCGCGCAATCTGGTATTGGCCATTTGTTTTCCAATCCCAGCCTACCCGGGTATCTAATTTGGCGTTTTCGGGCAAGGTTGGGGTGCGTGTGATGGTAAAACGGCATATTTTTTTGGCCAATCCGGATTCAATCAGGCGTAAAATATAGAGGCCGGTTTGGGGTGCTGTAATGGTTTTGTGCAACAAGGTGTCCAGTTCATAACTTCTGAACAGCATACGATCAGGGTATTGCAACAGTTCCACCGATTTTAACTGGCGGCCTGCAATGAGGTGAATCATCAGGTCAATTTGATCGCCTTCGGCAAATGCGTAGGCAAATTCATGCGTACCATCGATGCGAAAGGTTTGGTCGGCAACCGCAATAGGCTGCGCAAAAGCGACCAAGGGCAAAAATAAAAGGCAAAAAAAGAGGATAGGACGTTCCATTGGGTGCAGCGCTTGTTTGCCTGCAAAGATATTGGCTTATGGGGATTTCCCCTATTCCTTTACCAACTTCACCGTTCGCCAACGCCCGCCATCCGTACGCAACTTGACCACATAAAATCCCGCAGGTAAGTTTCCGGTATAAACAGCACCGCCGCCTGTGGTATTGACGCGATTCCAGACTTTGCCATCCGAACCAATAATTTGGACCTGCACCGAACGGGTTTCTTCTATGCCCGAAAACCGAACCCACTTATCGGCTGGATTGGGGTAAATTTGAATTTTTGTACTTAAATCTTTGCCGGTTTGGGTAGACGTTGCCGCGCCCTGAAACAACCAGATATAAGCATCGGCAAATTCCTGGGCCCAAAACCACTCGGAATGTTGGCCTCCTGGCACCACGGTAAATGATTTTTCATTTTGTGCAAATCCTGCTGTGGTCATCGCATCGGCGACGGCTTGCATGTCTTGCGCCACATAGGCTGGTTCCGCGCCACCCGCCAAAAAATAAACCCGGGCGTCGCCCTGCTTGGGATGGGTAGCCACATCATTGGCCGAAGCGTTGTCGGCAAACCAAAAAGCCGGGGAAAAAATGCCCACTTTGGAAAACACTTCCTGATAATCGGCAAAACCATACATCGAAATCAAGCCGCCCATGCTGCTGCCCATGATACCGGTGGTATTGCGGCCTGCGAGGGTGCGAAAATTGACATCTATGTAAGGCTTAAGGGTATTCACGATAAAATCGATGTATTCGTCGCCCTGGCCACCGCCGTATTGCGGATTTACCCAGGGCGAATATTCATTCAAACGTTCGGCGCCGCCATTATCGATGCCCACCACGATGCAGCCGTAATCGCCCTGCTGAAACAAGGTATTCAACGATTCATCGACCTGCCATTCGGTGCCGAACGCGGTGGTTTTTACATCAAACAGGTTTTGTCCATCGTGCATGTATAACACCGGATAGGATTTGCTGCTGCTGTTGTAATCGGGCGGTAAATACAGCCAAATACGCCGATTTCGGTTGAGTTGCGGGATATAAAAGGCATTATCCAGGATCTGGACATTGGCAGCGGCAGTGCCGGGTGTACCCGTTCCCAGGTCTTCCCAACTCAAAATGGTCAAATTAAGCGTTTGTGTGCCGCCGGTGTAATTGAAAGTACGGTTGGGTAAATAAGTGCCCGCCGCATTGCCTTCAACAGTTGGCCAGGAACCACGGGTAAACTTAAACTCCAGTG
>CAIVGO010000046.1 GCA_903905445.1 uncultured Bacteroidota bacterium | reverse complement strand
GGCGTTTCGGAGGGGTAAAAACTGGGCTGAATCGGTTTTTTATCGCGCATGGGCGGCGCCAGGATGTTGCGCAGTTCGGCCAGTCGATCGCCTTTTGCCTGCATAACTTTTTGCAGGGCGCGCTCCATTTCGAGGTAGCTGCGGTCGTCGAAGAGCATATCCACGCCCAAATTACCCATATTGATCCAATCCGGCACATCGCGGGCATTGAGGATGATTTTCATGCGGTTGCGTTCCACATAATTGATCACGCCTTGCTGGTCGGGAAACTTTCCTTGTTCCTGGTTGGTAAAAAAACGCACACTTTGGCCGGAGCGCAATTTGTGGGGTTCGTTGAGATGGGTACTTCTTTCCACCACGACAAATGCTTTTTCGCCGAGGGCAAAACCTGTTTGTACCACAATCAGCGGGTACCAACTGTAACCGTCCGCCACCTTTTCAGACAAAGGGCGCTCGCGCACCGCCTGCAAAAATTGTTGTTGATCTTCTGCTTTTTCCTGCTTCAACAAGGCGAGCAAATCCGTAAAATGTTCCATATCGTTCAGCAGTAGACAATTTTAGGGGTAAAATGTTTATAAACAGATGAGGCAACCGCAATGCCCTATTTTGCACCATAAAGCCAACAAAATGATGAACGATATGCGCCTTTTTCTTACCGCACTGAGCCTGCTTTGCTTTGCATTTCCAGTTTTTGCACAAACCGACACGATTCCTTTCCCACCACTTCGTTTGGGCGAATGGCAACAACACCTGCCCTGGCAACGCGCGACGTACGTGACGCAAAGTTCTAAAAAAACCTACTACGCAACGGAATGGGCCGTGGTTGAAATTGATAAAGTGGATCGCACGCCCCGTTTTATCACCAAAGTAGAAGGCCTGAGCGATGTAGGCATCGGCCTGATTCGGTACAATGCCGCAGCGGATATGTTGATTATTGCCTATTCGAACAGCAATATTGATCTATATCGGCCGAGTGACGGTACGGTTACGAATTTGCCATTTATCAAAAAGAATATAAACCTGGTGGGGGACAAAAAGATATACGACATCGCTTTTGATGGCACGGATGCTTTTTTGGCCTGTGGTTTTGGCATTTTAAAACTCAATTTGAGCAAAGCAGAGGCCGTGTACACGACGTTTGTAGAAACACCTGTGTTGTCGTTTGCCCTATACCAAAATACTTTATACGCCGGTACCACAGAAGGTGTTTTTCGCCTGCCGGCAAATGATATCAACCCGGCCGATTTTGGGCGCTGGGAAACCTTGGGCAGCCTTCAGGGTTTTCCACAAGGTAGCGCGGTAAATGCCATGACCGTAAAAAACGACCAATTGTACCTGGGTATTGAAAAAAGTTTGTACCAATATAATGGAAATGCCCTTTCCTTGATTACCACCCATCCGAATCGCTCGGTGGTGTACCTCACGAATGAAGGGCCGGGTGTGCTGATTGGTTGGCGCAAAGAATTTCAAGGTGCAGTAGAATACCTCGAAGCCAATGGCAATCGGTACGAAATACAAGGCCCTTGTGAGGCGACCATCCCCTTGTATGCTGTGGAAGATGGTACCAAAAAATTCTGGTTTGCCGACTTGAATGACCGGTTTCGGTATTACGACCTGGCAACCAACCAATGCGACTTTTTTACCTACAACTCCCCTTTTAACCACAAATCGGCTGAAATTACCATTGGGCCAGATGGCACCACCTATGTAGCCACCCCGGGTCCAAACTCCGGCTTGAGCGCACCGTTTTTTCAGGATGGCCTGTATGTGTACAAGGACCAACAATGGGATTTGTGGAATAAAAACACCATTCCGGAGTTGGTGGACGATGAATTTAGTTGGGTCGATTTGTGGAAAGTAGCCGCAAGCACCACGAAAGATCAGGTGTTTGTGGGCAGTTGGGTAGGTGGCTTGCTGGATTTCACGGCAGGCGTTTTTACCAAAAAATACACCCAAAACAATTCTATTTTGAAAAATGCAGGTGCATCCGGTGCAACCCGAACGGCGATTGGCGGATTGGCATTTGATGACTCCAATAACTTGTGGATCAGTAATTATGGTTCAACCGCCCCGATCGCTGTGCTCAAAGCCGATGGTACCTTGCGCAATTTTTCGGCATCTCCTGCCCAAGGGTTGTTGCAGGTGGCGGTAGATCAAAATGGCTATAAATGGTTTGTCGTAGCCTTTAATGGAGGCATTATGGTGTACGACAGCGGAAAAGACCTTGATAGTCCGGCCGACGATCGGTATAAAGTTTTTACTACTTCGAATAGCGTACTGCCCACCAATTCCGTGAACTGCGTGACGGTAGATCTGGAAGGGGATGTATGGGTAGGCACCCAGCAGGGCGTGGTGAGTTTTGAATGCGGGAGCAATGTATTTGAATCGACCTGCCTGGGTCGTCGTCGCATTGTCACGGTGGATGATTTTAACGGCTATTTATTGGAAACAGAAGATGTTAAAACCATAGCAGTAGACGGCGGTAATCGAAAATGGTTTGGTACAACGAATGGTATTTTTGTGCAATCGCCCGATGCACTTACACAAGTGGCCAATTATACCAGCACCAACAGCCCCCTGTTTGATAATACGATTACGGACATTGCGATCAACAATAAAACCGGAGAAGTATGGGTTGGCACCGAAAAAGGCTTGATTTCGCTGCGTGGAGAAGCCACCGCGGGCGGGAATGTGAACAGTACCGCGCCGTATGCTTATCCCAATCCGGTGCGGCCCGATTACGATGGCCCGATTGCCATTTATGGACTGGCCCGCGATGCCAATGTGAAAATTACCGATATTGCAGGAAACCTGGTGTACGAGGGCAAGGCTTTGGGTGGTCAGGCCATTTGGGATGGCCGCGATTACCTGGGTCGCCGGGCTGCAACGGGGGTGTATTTGATTTTTGCAACCAGCAATGTGAGTTTTGATACGCCGGATGCGATTATTACTAAATTGGTGATTATTAATTGATGTGAAATCAACAAATCCCGAACCGGAAGTATTATCCGGTTCGGGATTTGTTGATTAATGTCCAAAAAACGCCCCTTTCCCCTATTTTCTCCCCCGCATAAAGAACCAAAGGCCCCCAAACGCCACAATCAAAATAATCGGCAGCACCCCCACATTAGAAAGGGTTGCCTGACCGGCAATCAAAGAAGCTTCTTCCCCGCTCAATCCGCGGGCAGTAGCCTCAGCCAGGTTGTTATCGAACCATTTGCCAATAATGGGCTGAAACATGGCCGTAGCCAACATACCAGCCCCGCCTACCAGCGAAAGTCCAAGCGCGCCGCTGTCCGGAATATACTCCGACACAAAACCAATCATGGTAGGCCAGAAATAACAAACGCCGATGGCAAAAACGGCCGCTGCACCCCAAGTGGCCCAGCCTTCCGCATGCGCTAAGGCAAACAAACCGATGGCCGAAATGATCGCCGAACCCAACAACATGCCCGCTGGATTAAGCCGATGCACCACCGGACCGGCATAAAAACGACCCAAGGCCATAATGCCATTGATAAAAGCAAGGACCAGCAACGGCGCTGCCACCACCGATTTGAGCAGCGACTGAATCCATTGGCCGGTGCTCAATTCGGTATTCGCCGTGAGCAACATACAAGCCGTAATGAAATAAAACAGCGGATTGGCAAATACCGCGCTGATCATTTGGGCAGAAGTGATGCCTTTTTCCACCCGTTCGGTGCGTGGAAAAGCCTGTTTGTAAAACATATAACCATATACGAGCATCGGAATCAGGATAATTGCGCATTGTAAACGCCAGCCCAAGCCCATTTCTCCCATCAAGTACCCCAAAACGGCACCGATCACGATGCCACCGGGGAACCACACATGGAATTTATTCAACATGGTCGTTTTTCGATCGGTGTACAAACTGGCCACCATCGGGTTACAGGCAGCCTCCACCGAACCGTTGGCAAATCCCACTAAAAAGGTGCTGATGAGCAAGGTCCAGAAACCACCCGCGAAAATGGTGAGTACTAAACCGGCCAGGTGACAAGCCCAGGCAATGGCCAACATACGGCCCATCCCAATGGAATCGAGGATAATACCCCCCAAAATGGTCGCAACCGGAAAGCCATAAAATGCCATCGAGGCAATTACACCCACTTCTTCATAAGACAGGTTGAACTCGGTGCGCCAGCTATCAAGCATGCCCGCCCGAATGGCGAACGTCATAGAGGTAGTCACCAGGGCAATACAAGACGCATTGAACAGTCTTGCGGTGTTAATATTGTTCATGACAGGTACACTGTTTTAGGTTTTGAAATATAGAACGGTCAAATGTAGAAAACACGGAATGAGTTTTGGTGCTTTTTGATCTTACCTTTTTCAAATTTTTTATTCTTCGGAAACGGCGACTTTATAGAAGGTCGTCATATTTCAATAATTGTTAAAATCAAACACTTGATTTGTTTAATTTTAGCAAAGCATCGCATTAAAAAGGCTAAACAAAAACCTTCTGGTGCCTTTAGGGTTTGAACTAAATCAATTAATCAACCAAACAAAATTTACATCACTATGAAACAATCACTGTTTTTATTCCTGCTCTCCATTAGCTTTTTTGTCGGTTTTAGTGCCTGTACGGAAGACGATGATGCTCCGGTAGAGCAAACCATTGTTGGCGTGGCCCAAGGAAATGCCAATCTTTCTATCTTAGTAGAGGCGCTTACGTACACCGATTTGGTAAGTGTATTGAACGGCAATGACCAATACACGGTGTTTGCACCAACTAATGCTGCTTTTACAGCCCTGTTGACTACCTTGGGTGTAAGCAAGGTAACCGACGTCAACAAAGCCACCTTGAAAAGCATTTTGCTGTACCACGTGGTGAGCGGCGAAGTTAAATCGAGCGCCATCACAACGGGTTATGTTAAATCCGTTTCTCCATTTGGTACTACTACCAGCAACTTGAGCCTGTATGTGGTAAAAGATGCCAGTGGCGTAACCATCAACAACGGTGCAAAAGTAACCACCGCCGATGTAGAGGCTTCCAACGGTGTGGTACACGTTGTAGACAAAGTGATCACTATTCCAAATGTGGTTAACCACGCGCTCAACAACCCGAATTTCAGCACCTTGGTGGCTGCGCTTACCCGTACTGACTTGTTGGTAGATTATGTAAGCATTTTGAGCGGCGTAGGCCCATTCACCGTTTTTGCTCCAACCAACGCAGCATTTACCGCGCTGTTGACAGAGTTAGGTGCTGCTAACCTGAACGCCATTGATGCCAATACCTTGAATAATGTATTGCAGTACCATGTGGTTTCTGGCGCGAACGTAGTTTCTTCTTCTTTGACGAATGGTCAGATGGTAACTACCTTCCAAGGCCAAAAATTCACAATTGGCTTGACTGGCGGCGCGAAAATTACCGATGCCAACAACCGGGTTTCCAACATTGTAGTAGTGGACGTACAAGGTTCAAATGGTATTATCCATGCCATCGACAAAGTATTGTTACCCCTGTAGGGATTTTGACCCAAACACAAAGCATGAATCTTCCCGAATTTTGGTTTTCACCAAAATTCGGGTTTTTTATTTATTAATAAGAATTACAGGCACTTAAACATTATTTAAAAAATACATTAAAAATCTCCAAACTCTTTTAATCCCATGTAAATGCGTAAAATCTATTGACGGGGCGACTTTTTCAGTCACCCCGTCAATAGATTTTACACGCTACCACAAATCCTTCCTCCTTGTGGTGTTTACCGCTGGTCACGATCTTCACGCGCTCGATGCTCCGCCGCAGAGCGCGATCTTCGTTCTTCCCACGCTCGATGCTCCCGCCGCGCTTTGGTCTTTTGACATACTACGTTCGACGCTAATCAACTAATAATCAATTTATTATAACGCTTAGCAGCACACGGGAGTTGCGCGTGTTCAAAAGACCAACGCGCGGCGGAACAAGATTTCCTGTTTTTATTGGAAATTTCTACCCGCCCTTGTACTTTCGTGTCTGTTGGCTGGTATGGTACCGGCTGCTATACTTTGCTAAAGATCAAACCCATGAAAGTAGTTTTCCGCCTGCTGATCGCACTCTTCTTGTGCAGCGCTTTTATTTCCCCTATTTCGGCCCAACCCAAACTTTACCCCAACAACTGGTGGGTAAATATGAAATGGAATAAAGTGCAAATTTTGGTGCACACCGACCAGGCATCCTTAGCGACTACCCAGGTGAAACTCACCTACGCAGGCGTGAAACTCGCAAAAGTAAACCGCCTGGAAAACAATCATTACCTGGCACTCGATCTTACGATTGCACCCACGGCCAAACCAGGCGATGTAAAAATTCAATTTACCACCAATGGCAGCACCCAAACCGTGGTATGGCCCCTCCTCCCCCGCCGTACCGGCAAAGGAACCACTTACGCCCAAGGTGTCACCTCGGAAGATTTTATTTACCTGCTCATGCCCGACCGCTTCAGCAACGGCGACCCATCCAACGACCGCATCGCGGGCCTGCGCGACCAAACGCTCAACCGCGACTCTATTTACCATCGACATGGGGGTGATTTACAAGGTATTATCAACCACCTCGACTATTTGCAAGACCTGGGGGTAACGTCCGTTTGGCCTACCCCGGTGCTTCAAAATGATATGCCCAGCCGCACCGAACACGGCTATGCTTTTACCGATCATTATACCATCGAACCCCGTTTTGGCGGCGCTGCGGCGTACCTGAAATTCAGCGACGCCCTGCACCAACGCGGCATGAAACTCATTCAGGATGCCGTGTACAACCACGTGGGCAGCTACCACTTTACGGTGCTGGACCCGCCGATGAAAGACTGGCTGCACCAATGGCCAACATTTACCCAAACGACCTATAAAGACCAGTCGGCCATGGACCCTTATGCCGCCCGGAAAGACAGCAAGTTGCTGTTTGATGGCTGGTTTGTGCCCAGCATGCCCGATTTGAACCAAAACAACCCGTACGTAGCCAATTTCCTGATCCAACATGCCCTGTGGAGTGTGGAAACCTTTGGCGTAGACGGCTGGCGGATCGACACCTATATATATAATGACTTGCCGTTCATGAACCGCTGCAACAAGGCGCTGATGGATGAATATCCGAAAATGACCATGTTTGGGGAAACTTGGGTCCACGGCACCCTCAACCAGGCCTATTTTGCCGAAAACAACCTGAATATCCCGTTTAAAAGCAACTTGCCCGGCGTAACTGATTTCCAGACCAACCTGTATGGCATCGCAAAAGCCGTCAACGAACCGTTTGGATGGACCGAAGGCGTGAACAAACTGTACACCACCCTCAGCAACGATTTTGTGTATAAAAATCCCATGCGCAATGTCAATTTCCTGGACAACCACGATATGACGCGCTTTTTTACCCAGGTCAATGAAAATTTAAACAAACAAAAAACGGGCTTGATGTGGCTGCTTACCTGTCGGGGTATTCCGCAACTCTATTATGGCACCGAAGTTTTGATGAAAGGCAGCACACATCCGGCAGATGGCTGGGTGCGCCTCGATTTTCCAGGCGGCTGGAGCGGCGATGGCAAAAATGCCTTCACAGGCACGGGCTTAACGCGCGAAGAAGCAGAAATACAAGCACTTACGAAAAAATTTGCCAACTTCCGCAAAAAATCCAGCGCCATCAAAACCGGCAAAATGATGCAATATGTGCCCAACAATGGCCTGTATGTGTATTTCCGGTACGACCAAAACCAAACCGTGATGTGTGTCATGAACACCGACACCAAAGAACGCGCGGTGGATTTTAGCGCTTACGACGAACGCACCAAAGGCTTCAGCAGCGGGGTGGATGTGCTGACGGATATAAACTTGCCGTTTAATGCGCCGCTTAAAATTGGGGCGCAGTCTATGATGGTGATGGAGTTGAAAAAGTAGGTATAATTCGAGCATCGGTCCATCGGGTACAAACGAAATATACTTCACGCCGCCCAGTTTTGGGCATAACGATCTTTATCAATCACGCTAAATCAGCGAAATTAATCCTGTTTTATCCACAAAATCCTGCGAATCCTTGTAAAATGTTTAATGTAAAATCGGTTTCAAGTTTCATGAAAACTTTGCTCGCTTTTTTTCCACTCGGTTTCTTTTTATTGGTTGCCCAAACTGGCTATGGCCAATGGACAAGTGTGTTTCAAAATTCTGTCCCGGGTGTTTGGGTGGAAAATTTGAGACCCGTAAATGACACAGTACTTTGGGCCTCCATCAGCAAACTCGAAGTTTTTTATGAATATGACAGTATTTCTTATGCTCAAATTGTCCACACCAACGATGGCGGGGTTACCTGGAAAATAGACACCATTCCGGGAACAAAAGGTTTCCTGGCAAATGGGGTTTCTGCCTTGAGCAAGGATACCGCCTGGGTCACTTTAATGAATGTGTTTGATTCGGTGCATTGCCGCGTGTATTTAACCACCGACGGAGGCAACACCTGGAAGAAAAAGTACAAATCGGATAACATCGCCGGAATGGGCATTCATTTTTTCAATCATCAAGACGGCGTTTTATTCCGAGGGTCCAGGGTGCGCGTCACCCACGACGGCGGCGAAAGTTGGCAGGAGCCGGCAGGTTTGCCCAATGTGAATTTCGATTACAATTTATACAATTACGCCGGAGATGCCTTCGATGTGTGGAAAGACACCATGTGGATTCCATTGCTCGATGGCACCTTGTTGAAGTCTGTTGACAGAGGAAACAATTGGACCGTGATATCTACGCCCTTGGTGGGCCAAAATACGGTATTTTGTGCGCTTACCTTTGCCAGTGCAAAAAATGGATTGGCGGCCTGTATTTTCACAAAACAATACGATTACGTTTATCCGACGCGCCTGTTCAGAACCAAAGATGGCGGCATCACCTGGACCGAAGTTCCGGCTCAAAATTTGCCTACCGATCCCGATGATCAGTTTTTTGGCGCGATCAAAGCCGTCAAAGGAACGCAGGCTTCCTTTATTATGACCAGTTTGGATTTTGAAACAAAATCAACCTATGATTTTATCTCCCACAATGGGGGGCTAAACTGGCAGCCTGTTCCGGGTTCTTATTCACCCCATTATCGTCAAATGTTTGCGTTTTCCTCGCCAGATGTTGTTTGGTCGGGAAACGGTTTTGGGTATTTATACAACGAACCGCTGATTTTTAAATGGACTGGTGGAAACATCACGTCTACGCAGAATCCAAGCGAAATTTCAGAGGAATGGATGCAATACCCCAATCCGGCCTTGGATGCCATTCATATAAAATCCGAGCATAAGGGCGAATTGCCACGCGTGGTGATTTATAACGCCAAAGGGGAACAAATGAATACGAGTACCGGAAACCCCGTAACTTTTGATGTAAAATCGCTTGCGCCAGGGATTTATTACACGGTGATTACGCGCAATGGCAAGCCGGTCAAGACATTTAAATGGGTGAAGGGGTAGGCCCCACGTAGAGACGCAATGCATTGCGAAATACTTGAGTTGAGCGGGATGGAAAACAACCAGGGTATCACCACAGGTTATTCGGATATTAAAATATAGTTGCTAATTGAAAAAATCTGTGTTAATCTGAGCAATCTGTGGTGACCCTAAATTACCACAGATTTCTCAGATTTACACAGATTTTTATATTTAGTTAAATTGTATAACATTGGAAATACTTGGCTCAAACGGGAAGGGAAACAACCAAGACCTCACCACAGATTATTCGGATTTTAAAAGAAATCTACCAATTAAAAAAATCTGTGTTAATCTGCGTAATTCGTGGTGCCTCTAAATTACCACAGATTGCTCAGATTTACACAGATTTTTATATTTAGTTAAATTGTGTGACATTGGAAAATGCTTGGCTCAAATGGGAAGGAAAACAACCAAGACCTCACCACAGATTATTCGGATTTTAAAAGAAATCTACCAATTAAAAAAATCTGTGTAAATCTGAGCAATCTGTGGTAATCCCAAAATCTGTGGTAAACCCCCACCCTACAACGCCCCCAAAATCTTCTGTTCCAAGATCGTCAAAGGCAAGCAACCATCTTCCAGCACCAATTGATGGAACTTGCGGATATCAAATTTATCGCCTTGCGCCTGCTGCATTTTATCGCGCAATTCCCTGATTTTCAATTGCCCCACCTTGTAGGAAAGCGCCTGACCCGGCCACGACATGTAACGCTCGATTTCGGCAACAATGCTTTGTTCGGATTCCGCCTCATGTTCGAGGGAATACTGGATGGCTTGTTCGCGGGTCCAGCCTTTAGTATGCATGCCTGCGTCCACGACCAGGCGGATGGCGCGGTGCATTTCGGCGCTCAACATGCCAAAATACTGGTAAGGATCGGTGTACAAGCCCAGTTCTTTGCCCAAGGATTCGGTGTACAAGGCCCAACCTTCGCCGTACGCGCCGTACCATAAGGTGCGCCGAAACTGGGGTAATTGGGTATTTTCCTGCTGCACCGAAATCTGGTAATGGTGTCCCGGGATGGCTTCGTGCAGGAACAAATCTTCATCGGCAAAAATATTGTACGCGCTTGCATCGGGCACCGGCACATAAAAAATACCCGGACGTGTACCATCCAAAGAACCCTGGATGTACTCGGCGCTGGCGGTTTTTTCGCGGAAGGCCTCTGTACGGCGCACTTCAAAAGGTGTTTTGGGTGTCAAACTAAACAAGCGCTCCAGTTGCGGCTGCATGGTGGTGTGGATGTCTTTGAAATGCTGCACCACTTGTTCCGCGGTGGTATAGGGCATCAATTCCTTTTTTGCGCGCACATAATCGAAAAAACTTTTGAGGTCGCCTGTGTACCCTACCTGCTTTTTAACGGCCTCCATTTCTCCGAAAATGCGCGCTACTTCCCGTTCTCCGAGTTGAAAAATTTCGTCCGCGGTCATATTAGTAGTCGTATGTAATTTTATTTGCTGGGCATAAAAAGCAGCGCCGTTGGGAATATCGGAAATACCGGCACTTGCACGACAACGCGGAACGTATTCATCTTTAATAAATGCGTGCAATTTTTGGTAGGTGGGGATAATTTTATCGGCAATCATTTTTTTGTAAGCCTCCGTCAGGCGTACGCGATCTTCGGCCGAAAAGGTGGCGGGTAAGGTAGTAATTGGACTATAAAACAGGTGTTTTTCCACCGGACCATGGTCGAAACCAGCCATTTGGGGCACCATTTTTTCAGCGAGTATTTTGGGCAAAAGGTAGCCTGCGGCCATACCCCGGCGCATGTTGGCCATGGCGGTGTCGCACCAAACTGTGTAGGCATCGAGCCGTTTCAGCCAATTGTCGTAATCCTGCACCGTTTTGAAAGGTTGGGCGCTGCTCCCGCTGGCGTATTGGCCGATCTGAAGCGGCAGGCAATCAAACTGGTTGATGGGCATCAATTCCTTATGAAATTGCAGATCGCCCAGGTTGATATCGCATTCCCACAACAGGATATCGTAACTCCGGCGTTCCGTGCTCGATAGTTTGGCGGGGTCGTATTGTTGGAGCAGGGTTTTGTATTTGGTATAAAAAGCGGCAAGTTGGGCGCGGTATGCCTGCGATATTGTATTGGGCAACAGATCGTTATATCGGGTATCGCCTGCTGTGGTCGCTTCGAGCGGAAACATGGGCAGGCGCTCCTCATTGTATTGGCTTAGCAGCGAATCAATGGGTGCCTGTTTAGTCGCCTGGGATACCGGTGCGTTGTTTTGGCAGGAAAAAATGCTCAGGCAGCTGAGCAGCAGGATGAAAGGGAACAGTACTTTTTGCATAGGTTGGGAAAAAACGGGTGAGCAGATGGAAGGCTAAGGTAGTGGATGGCGCATTATCATGGAGAGGCGGTTAAAGAAAGATAGACGAATAGGGTTTAAGGTGCCTTAAGCGCGGGATAAATGATATGCAATCGGGTTATCCGTGTCGTTTTTTGTCACTTATAGCGCGCATTAATTTTTATTGCTCGCTATAAGTCTATTTTTTTACCACTTATAGCGCGCATTATTTTTTATTACGCGCTACAAGTCTGTTTTTTCGACGCTTATAGCGAGCATTATTTTTTATTACGCGCTATAAGTGCTTATCTTTGCATGTATGAAGCAAGATAATCACAAACTTAACGCGATTATAGGCCGTAAAGCAGAGATTGCCCTCTTACAAGGCCTGCTGGCATCCAATGAGTCAGAACTAGTATCCGTGATTGGAAGAAGGCGCGTAGGGAAAACATTTTTAGTAGAATCTGTTTATGCCGAACATATCGCTTTTGGAATCACCGGGATTCAGCACGCAAGCGCAAGGGAACAACTTGAAAACTTTGCCTCTGCCTTGCACATTATATCCAAGTCCCAATTACCAATACAAATACCAAGATCCTGGTTAGAGGCCTTTCGCCTCCTTATTATGTACCTGGAGCAAACCGTAAGCACCAAAAAAAAGGTAGTATTCTTGGATGAAATACCTTGGCTGGCCTCACATCGGTCCGGCTTTTTGAATGCATTTGGTTTTTTCTGGAATAGTTGGGCCGTTAAAAATAATATTGTAGTGGTGATTTGCGGGTCGGCAGCCTCCTGGATGATACAAAAGGTGGTGCATAACAAAGGTGGTTTATACAATCGAATTACCCAACGTATTCAATTGCAACCCTTTACTTTATCGGATGCCGAGTTGTTTTTACATTCGAGGGACATCAACCTCAATCGGTATCAAGTTACGGATCTCTATATGGCAATCGGCGGCATTCCGCACTATTTGAAAGCAGTTCGAAAAGGAGACAGCGTTGCGCAGAATATTGACAATATTTGCTTTACCCCCGGCGGCATTTTGCATGATGAGTTTGACCAACTTTACGCTGCCTTATTCGATCATTCCGAAAACCATATTGAGATCGTTCGAGCATTGGCGTCAAAATCGTCTGGTCTTTCGCGCGGTGAAATCGCCCAAACAACGAAAATACCAAATGGCGGAGGGCTTACCAAAACCATAGAAGAACTACAGTATTCCGGGTTCATAACAGAATATGCGCCTTTTGGAAAGTTAAAAAGAGAAACGGTTTACCGCCTATCGGATGAGTATTCGCTCTTTTATCTGAAATTTATTGCATCCATGCGCAAAGAAGGTTCCGGAATTTGGAAAAGTTTCCAACAAACCGCTGCTTTTCGTGCCTGGAGCGGGTATGCATTTGAAGGAATTTGTCTGAAACATTTGCCTCAAATAAAAAACGCGCTCGGTATTGCTGGCATTTTTACCACTTCTTCTTCCTTTTACCACAAGGGTGCCGATGGTATGGATGGCTGCCAAATTGATCTTGTGATTGATCGAGACGACCGCGTCATCAATCTTTGCGAAATCAAATGGGCCGCTTCAGAATTTATCATTACCAAAGCATATGCTGCCGAGCTCCGGAAGAAGATTTCGCTGTTTAAATATTACACCAACACCAAAAAGCAAGTCTTTTTCACGTTTATCAGCACGTATGGATTACTTGAGAATGAACACAGCAGGGGGCTGGTAGATAAAGTGCTTACGCTGAATGATTTATTCCGGACTTAGCCGCTGTTTCATTTAAAATCTAAACGCTATGAGTAACGTTGCTACCAATAGTGTAAACACGATATAAAGCCGTTCCATTGCTTTGTTTCTGAATTTGATTGCTTTGTTGCATAGCCCCCTTTAACCTAATCATCAACTTTTTAAAAAGAGCCGAGCAGTTCAATTTTGATTTTCCAGTCAGCAAAAATATGCACCCGGCTCATGACAAAAATATACACATTAACGGACACAAACAAACCCAAGATCGATGTAAAGTAACAACTTGGCAAAAAATCATGCGAGCGGAGCATAGAAGTTACTTATTTATAGACAACGCTGTCGGAGATTACTGCTCTCTATCCGTTCAATCGAAGTCCATGAGGCATGGAATCGGTCAATTCGACTGATGACACTAAATATCTTCCAACTCAGATGAAACATAAAATCGTAAACTTTTGCATTTTGCATTCATGGCACAAATTCAACGCAATTTATTTTAATTTGAGCCAATTTGAGCCAAAAATATTTATTTTTGAGCCAATTTTATCTTTTTTAGCACCCAACTCAGCATGTTCGTCAATTCCCCCTAAATAGCCCCCCCATTGCGTCAAACTCCATTTGTTCCAAACCACCCAGTTGTGTGAAGCTAACTACTTTGATTAGCGTCACGCAACTGAATTGCATAAAAAAGTTGCATAACGCAGTACGCCGAATAACATCCCATAAACAAATTGCTTCAAGCGAACCATACCAGTTAGCTTGAAGCAATTGCTCAACATTTATATAATATTAAAATCTGGGTTCATGTGGCAAATTTTGTCCGTACAAATATACAATAAATCCCCAACCATCCAATGGCAAACTTTGGGAATTTTCCGCCGCGCGAGCGCTCCCCCCTTACCCAAAGCACGCGCGTGATGCCTGGCCTATCGGTGGCCTTATTCCAATAATTGCCCCAGCCGAACCTCCACATCCACGATATCCTGTGCATACGTGTTTGGCGTGAGGCCGTAATTCGTGATAAAGGTCATAAAAACCTGCTTTTTAGTGCCGGTGTAATCTATAAAGCGCTGTCGCTTTTCTATTAGTTGTTGATGGTATGCTGGTGTGATGGAGAAGGGGCCACTGTGAAATCTAAACCTTATACTTGGAAATAACTACCCAAAAATCATACTTATTTCCAGATATAACCCTATAATTGGAAATATCTATCCAAAAATCATACTTATTTCCAAATATAACCATATACTTGGAAATAAGTATGGAGGTAAATCCAAGTGTTAAAACCCTTTTCACGCTATTTGCTTACCCCAAAATACGGATTTGAATTCGTACTCCAGGTCAAAATTGAACTATCCTGAACAATCGCTTCCGCATTAGCAGGCACGGTATAATATGGATTACCTTTGTCAAATCCGATTGATTTGAGTTCAATATTACCGTTTCTCAACACGTTAATCAAGGTAAATCCATAAAAAGCGGCCTGACCGGGGCTGCCGCCATTGCCTGCAATAATTTGATAGGTACCCGCATTTCCGGGTTGCATGCGCTGGTAATCATGCACATGCGCAGAAAGCATGGCGCAAACATGCGATTGATTCAGCACCGGCCATATAATTGGGCCTTCCGGCAAACCATCGTGCCCTGTTTCAATTTGATTGTCCACATAGCAGGGCTTATGTCCAAGCACAAAAATATGCTCAATGGATTTGTCGGCGCGGTATTGCTTTACTTTATCCACAATCCATTGGGTATCAATAATTCCTTCCAACCCATTGGGATTCTGGGCCGTTGGATCATTATAGGTGTCCGTATTCATCACGATAAAGCCCACATTATGCCGCTTAAAGGCAAACGTCATGCGGCTGTTTCCACTTTTAGCGGGTACCTGATCGCGGTCTTTCGGCATAAAACCACCCATCGATCTCATCCAGACATCCGTTGCGCCATTAAGCGGCCATTCCTTGTGATGTTGGCCAGCATACAACATTTCATGATTGCCGGGAACTGCGACGAACTCGATGCCGGAATTTTGGAAATTGCTAAAACCCTGATCCTGATAAAGGTTCACCCAAGCCTTTAACTGCCCGTCTAAGGTCGTAGTATCGGTTTCACCCAATACGATATCACCCAGAAAAAAGAATTGCTCCGGCTTGTGCGGCAATTGCATGACTTGATCAAAAATCCATTTTAGAACGGCTCGATTGGCAGTTGACCCATCATAAGGCTGTTGTTTTGCCACGTCTTTATGGTCCAGGCGGTTACAACCGACAAAAACAAAACTAAAAAGGATGGAGTCTTTTGATACCTGGAATGCAGGCTTGGCCTGGGATTGCTCCGGTTTGCCTGGATTGTTGCAGTAGATCAGCAGCAACATGAACGGCAATACAAAAAGTGATTTTTTCATTTTATTAGATGGGTTTTGGAAAAAAAATTCGATTTATTTGGCATGATTGGTTCGTTTTCTTGAGTCTTTCGGCCAGATATTCGTGGGAATAGATAAAAATCCCGGATTCTGGGTTTTACCAAAATCCGGGATGACGCATGTTGTTCTTTAAAACCAAACCGCCAAAGAAGTAACTAAAAGCCCATTCGTATTGGTTGCGCGACCGTCCCGAACAAAGATGTCATCTTGGCTATTTAGGAACCGGCCTTCAATGCGCCACAGGGCGTTTTTATGGATATTTACATCCAAATTGGCCGAAAATCCAAGGGTTTGAAACCCATTTGGCGTCTCCGTTGCAATAATAACACCGTTTGCGTCATCATACAATTCGGCCCGTGCTGCGATGGCGATCCGATCGTTGAGGGCATAGCGTGCAATCAGGATCGGTGAAAACCAAAAATTGGCATTTTCCGTCGGAACCGGATTTTCTTCCCAGCCAGTATCCAATCCCAAGGTCAAGCCAAATGCATTATTGAGTTGAAAAATGCCGTAAAAGTTGTGAAAAACGCGGATCAAACGTGCGGCATCCGGCTTGTCGGTACCTACAAAGCCGCTGCTATTAAGGGTAATGCGTGCATTGGGTTTGTACTGAATTTGCCAGCCCCCCGATATTAGGGAGTTGCCAGGTACGCGTTGGATTCGTTGCCAACCGTTCAACGCCAAGGCGCTCAACATCCATTTTTCATTTTTAGAGGTATAGGTCAATTTAGCGCCGGCCTCGTAGTACGGCGAATTTTCAGCCAGCAGACTCCGCGTAAGCGTCCAACAGTCCTTCCCAATGGCACTTTCAAACCCAATATGTGAACCAAAAATGCCTGCATCGATCCATACATTGTGTTTTTTAGACAATTTGACGCCCGCATTTGCTTCCAATACATTGCGCAGGGTGCCGGGCTCACTCGCCAGGTTGGCGTTGGCATAGGTACCGGCCATCAAGGCCAGGTTGGCGCGGGTACGGTCGGTATTGACGGCTGCTTTAATGTATGCAAGGTTGATATTGAACTCGTTGTGCCGGTTGTGGGAATAAATGAAACCTGGACGTTCGCTATTTTGGGGCTGGTTTAAATCGTAGCCAAAATAAGGTTCTGCATAGCCGCTGATGCTCCATTTTAGGGCGGAAGTGTCGGATTGGGCAGATGCCTGGGTAAGCAAAAAGAAAAAGGACAAAAGGAGTACGGAATGTTTCATGTTCGTTGTGGTAATATGAGTGGATGAGGGTGACTATCTATCAAGGCTCCGTGGGCATGCTGACACAAAAGGTGCTGCCGACACCCAAGGTGCTTTCTACAGCGATGGTGCCTCCCTGGGCTTCAATGAATTCTTTGCTGATCGCAAGCCCAAGCCCGGTGCCTTCTTTTCTTGCACCCGGTGCCCGGAAATAGCGATCAAAAATTTTGTTTTTATACTGTGGCGCGATGCCCGTACCCGTATCTTTTATTAAAAACTGCAATTGATCGTTTTGGGGCACAATGCTCACATGGATTGTATCATTATCATGTGAGTATTGAATAGCATTGGCAATTAAATTGGTTAATACCCAGGACGTTTTTTCATGATCGGCCAATACCTCAGGCAGATTTTCGGGGTAATGTAATTCAAATTTAATTTTCTTTTGTTCTGCCTGTACTTTGGTGGCGTTGAGGGCGTATTGGAGCATTTCCAGCGGGGCTGCGGGCAGTATGGAAAGTTGCATATTCCCGCTTTCCACTTGCGATATATTGAGCAATTCTCCGGTGATGGTCAACAGGCGGGTCGCGTCCTCCTGAATGCCTTCGACCAGTTGCTTTTGTTCGGCATTTAATGAACCAATTTGTTCGTTTTCAAGCAATTGCAAACTTAATTTAATGGATGCAATGGGGGTTTTAAATTCATGTGAAAGCGTGGCGATAAAGTTGGTTTTGGCAAAATCCAGTTCCTTATACTCGGTAATATTGCGCAAGATAATAACATGTCCAATAACAACTTTATCTTTTTCGGCCGTCGGGGTGATGGAGATTTGTAAGTTTTGTTTTTCAAAATAGCTCTCTTTCCCATCCGCATAAATCTTGATCGGATTTGTTTTTTTGGTTTTAGATTCCTGCTCTGGCTGACCAATATCCTGCACCAGTGCCCGAATGAGGTCATTTTGAAGGGCCAGTTCTTTGGCCGGTTTGCCAATTAAATCGGGTTGTTTTAATCCAATAATTTGGGTAGCTTCTTCATTTACAAAAATTAAATTCATTTGCTCATCCAAGCCGAGTACCGGATCGTGCATGTTATTCACAAGCGTTTCAATGCGCTTTTTTTCCATCATGAGTTTCGACAAGTTACTATTGTTGTATTCTTGCAGTTTTTCGGCCATGATGTTAAAAGACCGGGCCAGGTCGCCGTATTCGTTGTGCGTTTCAAAATGCACCCGCTCTGAATATTTTTTATCTGCTATTTGCTTTATACTGTTGGTCAGTTCATTAATTGGGTCGGCAATATTGGAAGGCAGGTTAATTAACAGGGTAAAAGCGATCAGGAAACAGAGGGTCGCCGTAGCCGCAATCCAAAATGTAGCAAATTCTGCTGTTTCCTGGGCATGTTCACTCTTGCGCTGAATGGCATGCATGTTCATCTCCATTAATTTGTAGATTTCTTTGCGCATGCGTGGTTTGAGTAAACTATCGGTGGGGTTTAATTTAAATGTATTAAAAAATGCGCGTAATTGTTGAGTTACTTCCAATTCCCCAATTTCTGTAATCGTATGCTCTTGCGCAACGAGGTTTTCTTCAAAATTCTCCAGCGATTTTTCATTGGATAAGTCCATCTCTACCAGCATTTTACGCGCATAATCCAGGGTATTATAATTGGCCACTAAAATATTCTCTGTATCCGCTTTGAGCGCATTGATGTAGATGCCTCCCACCAACCCCAACAGCAGGATGAGTATAAACAGCAGGCCAACGCCTAAGGTAATTTTGGTTTTAATTTTCATTTAGGATAGAATTACCAGGTCAATACTGCCCGCGGAAAGTTTTTTCAATAACTCGTTGAACACATTGGTTGCCAGGATTATTTTAAACAGGTTTAAATGCGGTTTTCCGACACAAATCGTGGTAATATTATGTATTTCGGCTTGTTCCACAATGGATTTTGCGATGTGTGCACTTTCTACTTTTATAATTTCGGCCCCTAATTCGGTAGCCAATTTGAAATTATTGATCAAATGCCG
>CAIVGO010000045.1 GCA_903905445.1 uncultured Bacteroidota bacterium | reverse complement strand
CGCGTCTGCATGTTCCGCAGCACAATATACTGTTTGGTTGATCTTTTGCAACAACGCTCCGGTTTGTGCATCCACGCGCAAGTTCCAGATATCTGTGGTATTTGCTTGTGCAATGATCATCGTCCAGGCCAGTTTTACGTCACCGTATTCCTGCACCTGATAACAGATGGAAACCGAAATAGGTGATTTGGATACCGCACCGCCTTCAAAAATGAAGTTCTGGTCGTTGATTTTTTGCCGTACTGCAGGCACGGGAAAGCCGGTAAATCCAAGATGCCCCATAGCCATTTCGAGCGCACGTGCTGCACTGAGGGAGGGGAGGGTGGTATTCACCTTTTGTTCCAAGTTGGCTACAAAACGATGTCCAAGGTGCAATACTTCACCATTGGGCTTCACATGCAGGCCAAAAAGGGCATTGAACACCGGAATACCGTGGTGTTGCTGCTGCACCCAAACATGCGTTAAACCATTGTTTTTGGAAACGTATTCATCCGTAACGCGCACATCGGCTACATCTGATGCAGCAAGATTAAAACGGGCAGGCGTGGCTTGTAAAAAGCGGAGTGCCGTTTCACGCGGGGTACGGGCTGTTTGTGCCGAAGCACTGATGCCAAACAGCGAAAGGCAGATAAGTAGGAGAAATTGTCGAGTCATATAACAGACAAAAAGTTTGAATTTGACAATGATATGCGGTTAAAATAAAAAGCCGATTTATAAGGAGAATGCCAAAGGTAATTAGGTTGTTGTGTATCTTTAATGTTAAGTGTTGGATTTGTTCAGGAATTGCAAAAACTGTTAAAAATGAAAAAGATCGCACCATTCCTTACTTTTCGTTTTTCGTTTTTCACTTTTAAGCCTTGGTTCTTCTACCTTTGCCCCGCTACCGAAGCATCCTGATCGATTTTTTCCTTATCAATTGCCGCTCAAGGCACTGAAATCATGCCCGAAGTCAAATTATTTTCTTGCACGGCCTCCGAAGCGTTGGCCGCAGATATCGCCCATTATTACGACGCCCCCTTGGGCGATAAAACCCTCGCGCTGTTTAGTGATGGCGAAATGCAAACCATCATCAACGAAAGCGTGCGCGGCGCCTACACCTTCTTTATCCAAAGTACTTGCCAGCCCCACGACAATCTGGTGGAACTCTTGCTTTGGATTGATACGGCTAAACGTGCCTCGGCAGGCTATATCACGGCCGTTATTCCGTATTTTGGCTATGCACGCCAGGATCGGAAAGATAAGCCCCGGGTGCCAATTAGTGCCAAATTAATGGCCAATTTGCTCACAATCTCAGGGGTAAATCGCATTATGACCATGGATTTGCATGCCGACCAGGTTCAAGGTTTTTTCGACATTCCGATGGACCATCTGCGTTCTGAGGCGATTTACATTCCTTACCTCACGGAACAGGATATGTCGAATACCATTTTCGCCAGCCCGGATGTAGGTGGTGTAAAACGCGCCCGCATTTATGCCAAACACTTCAAACGCGAGTTGGTGATTTGTGATAAATACCGCACTAAAGCCAATGAAGTTGCCGCGATGACGGTCATCGGCGACGTGAAAGGCTGCGATGTGGTGCTGGTGGATGACTTGGTCGATACCGCAGGCACGCTGTGCAAAGCCGCCGATGCGCTGATTGAAAAAGGCGCTAAATCGGTACGCGCAATCTGTACCCACCCGGTTTTGTCAGGAAAGGCCTATGAAAATGTGGAAAATTCGCAACTCACCGAACTGATTGTGTGCGATACCATTCCGTTGCGCCGT
>CAIVGO010000044.1 GCA_903905445.1 uncultured Bacteroidota bacterium | reverse complement strand
TGGTTTGGCCTGTGGCTTGGAAGCCCAACAAGCAGGATTAAATTACTTAATTATCGAAAAGGGGACTTTGGTCAATTCCCTGTACCACTACCCTTCCAACATGACCTTTTTTTCAACTTCCGAAAAACTCGAAATTGGCGGTGTTCCTTTTGTATCGCTCAATGCCAAGCCTACCCGCAATGAGGCCCTCGAATATTACCGGCGGGTGGCCGAGTCGCGCCAATTACAAATTCGTCTTTTTGAGCAAATATTGACCGTGAAAAAAGCGGAAGATGGGTATGCGGTACAAAGTTCAAAAACGACCTATTTTACAAAAAACATCATTATTTGCACCGGATTTTACGACATACCCGTGCTTTTAGGGGTTCCTGGAGAAGATTTGCCCAAGGTGACCCATTATTACAAAGAGCCTCATTTTTATTTCCGTCAAAAAGTAGTGGTAGTGGGTGCCAATAACTCAGCGGTGGATGCTGCCCTGGAAACCTATCGCAAAGGCGCGGATGTGACCATGGTGATCAAAGGGCCGGAAGTAGGCGAACGGGTGAAATATTGGGCCCGTCCGGATATTGTCAACCGCATCAAAGAAGGATCAATCAAAGCCTATTTCAATGCGGAATTGACAAAAATTGAACCATACAGCGTAGATATTCAAACCACGTCCGGTATTGTTCAAATCGAAAACGATTATGTAATTGCGGCCACAGGCTATCAACCCAATTTTGGTTTTTTAGAAAACATGGGCATCCAACTTTCAGCGGATGAAAAGCGCTATCCAATATATGATCCAGTTACGCAGGAGTCAAACCAGCCAGGCATTTATTTGGCGGGGGTGGTATGCGGTGGAATGGATACCCATGTTTGGTTTATTGAAAACTCAAGGGTGCATGCCGAACAAATTATCGGGCACCTGCGTCAACTTAAATCTTAACCAACCAGGCTGCAATTTTATTCAAATCAGCCTTTGGAACATTGGTTTGTGCAATCATCGGGGGGTAGGTTGGCCAGTTGCCAGGCGATGGTTTGTACACCAATTCGACAATGCGTTTTTTGGTGTATTTTTTTGCGGCAATATCTTTCCAGGAAGGACCAACTAATTTAGTGGAAAATGCATGACACGAAGAGCAAGTATATTTGCTCAAAAGCGCGCCAATTTCTACGGGAATATCAGGACCTTGCGCCTGAATCATTTCGGTACGAACCAGTTGCTGTGTTGGGGCAGCAAACATCAAAGCGCAACCCAAAGGCAACAGCACAATCCCTTTTTGTGCTTTCGTAATAATGCGTGAAATAGACATAGACAGTTTAGTTGAATTAAGCATGGGGCAAAAATATATAAATTAATCACATTATTTCGCCACTTTTTTTTAAAATTTGCCCCTTGATTGTTAAAAAACAGGAATTTTACAACCAAAACCTGCCCATATCCGGGAATCACTCATACAAGCGATCTTCATGCAAGGCCCATTCCGAATATATTTTTCTGTAGACAAACAGGATATCACCTTTGCACAGCAACTGGAGCGGCATTTGCGGCAGGCGATGCCCGGAACGGAACTATTAATATGGAATGGAAGCCACCAAGTACCTGAAACCTACCGAAAGCAGGCGGCTCAGTTTCTGGAAAAAACGCATTTATTCATTGCCTTCGTTTCAGTAAATTATGAAGATACCGCCAATGCACGCTGGGAATTGCAACAAGCCATGGACGTGGGTAGTCGGCGATCTGCTTTCCGTATATTGAGCGTACTAACACGCAGTGCGTTCATTCCCAATGCATTACAGGGCTTTCCAATTGCTCCGGGCGATCATGACCCCGTGGAGCAGGCTGGCCTTTCCGTCGATCGTCAATTGGTGCGGGTTGCCGAAACGGTGCGCTCCATGCTGTTCAATGCGCCGAAAGCACCCAAATTCAGCAAGGTAAAACTGAGCCTCGACCTGTCGGATGTGCGCGAACGATTGCTCCCTTTGCTCGATCGCGTTGATTTTAAACCCATTTTCGACCTCCTAAAAGCAATTGCCTACGATGCCGGTTTGCTCAAATCGCTCTTTGAAGCCGAAGATGCGTTTACCAACCTGATCCAACAATCGCGCGGCCTGAAGACCAACCTGGAGGAGTTTTTGGCAAAAAAAGAGCAATACCGAACCCAATTACAAAATATTATTCAATGGCTGCGCGAAGATGAATTGGTTCCAGCCTGGGAACGGATTTTTATTGACCACTATTATAATTTCCAAAAAGCGCCAGAACCAGCCGTCGCACCTTATTTTTTCATCCCAACGGAGCACATTGCCATTCCAGAAACCCTGCATTTGCCCGGCGCACAAGGCGCCGCTTTGAGTGCCGAGGCCATCGGGTTGCTTTCTTATCAGCAAAAACAGGATTTTCGCCGAAGTCTGTTGCTCGCACAAGATGCCATCGCCATTGAAAACTTCGCACGTGCGTATGCGCATTGCGAGCACGTAAGAACCCACATCGACCCAGAATCGGCGCAACTATATGAATATTTGCTGATTACCTATATTTACAACAATAAATCAGAACAAATTATAACGGATGCTTTGCGTGCAGAAGGCCGCATGCTCAACCATACGACCTTATACAGTGGCCGCCTGCAACGGTATCAGGAGGCGGGCAATTGTCCGACTTCAACCGGTGCCTACAACCGTCGGGTTGCCGCAGAAATCCTCTCCGATGGCATGCGCAACGTGTACGAAAGTTGGCAAGACGATTACATCCTCGATACGGGTAGGCGGACCAATGCAGATACACACCAACAGGAGGCTCGAAATTTCATTGAAGCAGCGCAATTGGTGTACCGGGCCGTG
>CAIVGO010000043.1 GCA_903905445.1 uncultured Bacteroidota bacterium | reverse complement strand
GGCAACTCCTTGCGGATAAGCTCCTTCCGGTCCATTGTCAGAGGTGATCACAAATACCGTATTGTCGTATAAGCCTTTCTCTTTTAAATAGGTAATGTATCGTCCGAAATGGTAATCCATCGCATCCAACATGGCTGCATGTACGGCCATATCGTTTGCTGCTTCCTGTTGCTCTGCTTCGGACAAGCCTTCCCATTTTCTAAGAACGGGTAGCATATCTCCTAAAGTCATGGTTGCGGGTACAAGACCAAGTTTTTTGGCTTTTTCAAAACGTTTTTCACGTAAGGCCAACCAACCATCTTTATACGTTTCTCGGTATTTTTCTACAAATTCTTTTGGTGCTTGCACCGGAACATGAACGGCTTGAAAAGATAGAAAAGCAAAAAAAGGTTTGCGATGATCCTGTGCTTCGTTCATAAATTCCATCATTTTATCCACATAATTCTTGGACGAATAAAAGTCCGGTGGTAATGAAACAAGCTTTCCATCTTGATGCCATTCAGCAGTTGGCTTAATGGGTAAATAGCCTTTCGCTTCATAATTACTTGCTCCCGAGGCATCCAAAATAAAGGTTCTTTCAAATCCTCTTTTACTGGGCAAGGTGGTTTCGGTATGCCCTAAATGCCACTTACCCGTCATGTAGGTATGGTAACCAAGCGCTTTCAGGCGGGTAGCCAGCGTTTCTACTTTATCATTCAAAATACCTTGATACCCAGGGAGTTGTTGTTGTTGTTCCGTCAAAAATTCCGGAATATTCGGCACACCGGTCAAATGACTGTCCGAACCTGTCAACAACATTGCACGAGAAGGCGCACAAACGGGCGAGCTGTGGTAATTGGTAAATATCATGCCGCGCTGTGCCAAAGCATCAATGTTGGGTGTGGCTGCTTCCCCGCCATACGCTCCTAAATCCATGATGCCGGCATCGTCAACTAATACCAGGACAATATTGGGTTGTTGGTTAATGCTACCATTTTGAGCAAGTAGGGATGTTACACAAAGGCTGAATATCCAGTGTAATGCTATATTTTTCATCGAAAGATTATGTTCTGTCCGTGATAATTTCCATCATCTTCTGGGCGGTTTCATGCCCGGAATTTTGGTTTTGACCGGTGACAAATCGCTTTTCATGGTCAATGACCGTAATACTGGCTAATGCGTCTAATGCCTTTGTATTGGCTTTGAAATTTGCACCTGCTTTTTTTAATTCGGTCTCTGGATGCTTGGGCGTGTGCGTTATAAAAAACTGTTTCAGTTGTTTATTGGTAACACCCGACATATCTCTGCCTTTGATCAACAAATTACCCGATTTGTCTTTTGCCTGGATTAAACCCAATGCACCATGACAAACGCTGCCGATAACGGGCGTTTCGGCATAGTAAGCCTCGCTGATTTTTTTGCCCAACACTTCCGATTGTCCTAAATCATAAGCGGCACCCCAGCCTCCTGCCAACATAATCGCATCGTATTTGGTAAAATCAACATCGTCAATTTTTAAAGAATTTTTCACTTTAGCCTGGAAGTTGTTGTCTTTCAAAAAGCGTTTGTCTGCCTTCGTTTTCAAGATGTAATAGAAAGACTGTGGGTCAATCGGGATTTCGCCGCCCTTGATACTGGCTACCTCTACTTCCATGCCTGCGTCTTGAAATTCGTAATAGGGAACGGTCAATTCAGAACCAAAAACGCCTGTTTTTTGACCAGTCGTTTTGCCCGGTTTATTCAGGACAGCGTGACTTGTCGTGATGATTAAAGCTTTTTTACCTTTAAGATTGAATGCTTTCGACGCTTTATAGTCCGCATGTAAACCAAAACTTTTTAAAATAGAAGGTAAGAAAACAACAAAAAGGGTAATTGCTGCCACCGTAATGATTAAAGCTGATGGTATCATGATTGTAGATTTTTATTTAGGAAAATAATCAGGTTCAGGTAAACCAGGAAACGTAATCCTAAAGGTCTCTGACCCGGGAAAATTGGGTGCCAGTAGCCTTTCTCTATGAAATTCTCCCGACGCCCCGGCATATTTACCCGTACCGCCTAAAATGATTCCTGTAAATTTTTGTCCTTTCACGCCCCACTCAAAAAACATAATAACGTGAATGGAATCGGTAATCGGCTCGGTCCAGTCGTGCGGGTTTTTTGCTGAACGAAAGGCGAAGGTGGCAGTTTGTTCCAAAATTACCCTTCCATCCAATTTATCTACTTCCCGCACCGCCCTTAGGTAGGCTTCAATTTCCTGTTTGATGTTTTTAGCAGGGAGTATTAAGCGATCCATTGCCGCTGCGATCCAATCCTGGCTTACGTTGGTAAGCATTCGATTCACGGAAGTAAAATTACCAATCACCTTGTCCGGGTAAAGGGGAACATATTTCTTTGGGGCAATTCGCTTTAAACCACCCGATGTTTTTTCAATAAAATCCGGATCATTAGGATCCAGGTCCAATGGATTTTGACATACTTTATCTTCAATCGTCCATCCGACATACATTGGGCCACCACCGTGCAGCAGCAGACCATTTAAAGGAATATTTTTACCTACGTAGGAAAAATAGCGCTTCGGAAACAAAGATGAAATAACCGGAATACGCGCCAGTATGGCTTTTCTTCTAATGCCGGAGAGTGCCCAGGCGAGGTCATGATTCCAGGTTTGGGCAAATGTATGTGCATCGGTAACCGTATCAACTACTAACATGGTATTTTGATTTAATTGTCAGGAATACACCTACTTGAAATTCGGTTTACGCTTTTCCATAAATGCCTGAATTCCTTCCTGACCATTAGGCCCACTCAATTGATGGGCAATTCCTTCTTTTTCAAAATCAGTTTGCTCTTCCAAGGAATTTGTATGGGTCATCATCATTAACTTTTTGATGTAACCATAAGCATCGGTTGGGCCTTCTGCTAATTGTTTAGCTAATCCTAACGCGACTGGTAACAATTGGTCATCGGGAACAACTTGCGTGACCATATTCCAAGATAATGCTTCGTGTGCGGAAAGTGTTCGATTGGTAAATAACAATTCGGTGGTTCTTCGCAAACCAATCAAACGGGGCAAGATATAGGTAGCGCCACCGTCGGGTGTTAAGCCAGAATTGGTGTAGGCAGACGTAAACTTGGCACTTTCTGCCGCTATCACGATATCCCCGGAGAGCGCCAAACCCAAGCCACCTCCAGCAACAAAGCCATTGATAGCGGTGATCACTGGTTTTTCCATACGCAGGATGATACTCAAAACTTCATGCAGCACTTCTGCCATTTTTCTGGTCGCCACACTGATTTGCGCGGTTGTATCAGGCATCTCTTCACCTGCCGAAATTTGTTCTTTCGTTTCAAGCATCATTTTGATGTCTGCACCTGCGGAAAAGAAACTTCCTTCAGCCGTGATAACGACACATCGGATATTGTTCGCATAACGACAATAATGAACCGTTTCCCGGAGTTCTTTTACCAGCGAGGGGGTCAAGCCATTTACTTTAGGACGGTTAAGCGTGAGGACTGCTATACCATCCTGCGATTCCAATTTTAAATATTTTAGATTTTCCATAGGTGTTTTTAATTGAAAATTAAGCCCAAATCACATTGTTCTCGTGCTCACAATATGCTCTCAATTGACTGGCATATTTTTCATGAACATTAAAACGCTTCACTTTCAAAGTCGGTGTCAACAAACCGTTTTCCGTAGTGAATGGCTCCTGGGCAATTACAACCGTACTTACCCTGGTGTATCGTGGCAATGTTTCATTGACACTAAGCATGGTTGCTTCGATGCTTTTTTCCAATTCTGATTTGGGTTTTCCTGCCCCGCTTTCAGACGGAAACACTACCATAACCGGTTGTGGCATTCCCAAACCCAACAAACACAATTGTTCAATATCCGAGTTAGGGCTGAATTCATCTTCTATTTTGGTGGGTACGATAAATTCTCCTTTTTCTGTCTTGAAGGTATCTTTCACCCTGCCGGTAATGGCAAGATCGCCGTCGCTGTCAATGGTTCCAGCGTCGCCTGTATGCAACCAACCATCGCGAAGCGTTTCCGCTGTTTTCTCTGGATCGCGGTAGTAACCATTCATCACCATAGGCAATTTGAATAAAATTTCGTTGGTAGCCTCGTCAATTTTCATTTCAAATCCCACGTGCGCTTTTCCTATTTTATCAGGTTTTATACCCCCAACTGGTGCATAGGTACCATAGCCAAAACTTTCTGTTTGCCCGTACGCTTCACTCAAAGAAATGCCTAATTTTACCCACCATGCCTTGTCGAAGGCAGTCATGGGGGCTGCGCCCGTGATACAAATCCTTGCCTTTTCCAGCCCTAAAGCTGCCTTTAATTTCTTTTTAATAAAGCGATTGACAAGCGGTATCCGAAGTAAAGTATCGAGCCTGCCCTGGGGTATTTTAGACAAGATGCCCTGTTTGAACTTTGTCCAAATGCGCGGGACAGCCAAAAACAAGGTCGGTTTGGTGTCTTTTAAGTTTTTAGCAAAAGTGTCTAAACTTTCAACAAAAGATATTTCCGTTCCAAAGCGGATGGACATGACTTCAATCGTACGCTCGGCAATATGATTAAGCGGCAGGTAAGAGAAGAAACGATGCTCATTTTCTTCATCTAACATAAACCAATAAGTCGACGATGGATGTTGGATAGCGGTAGCGACTTTGTCTTGCGTGAAAAATGCTCCTTTAGGGGTGCCTGTCGTACCCGAAGTGAAAATGATAGACCAAACATCCTCCATTTTGGGGATAGGGTTGCCTTGCAAAGGCGCTTCCTGCATCATGATATCCCAATCAGTTCCGATATTAATGGTGGGATTTCCATCATAATGGGGGAATTTTCCAACTTTCATGCCTGACGGAATACCTGTTTTCATATCGTCCCAAGCTTCTACTTTTCCAAAAAGGACTAAGTCAATATCGCCCAATTCGATGACTTCCGCTAGTTGTATTCCCGTCAAGTTTGCATAAAACGGGACGCTGACAAAACCTGCCATCATAATCGCAATATCGGCTATCAACCACTCCCGGCAGTTTTTAGAGACAACACTAATATGCGCATGGTCCTTTGGGCACTGTTTTTTGAGCCAAGTCGCCAATCTGCGGGCTTTGTCGCCCGCTTCTGACCAAGTGTAAGTTTCCCAGGTGTCACCAAAAGGTTGGTGTAAAAATGGCTTGTTTGCCTTTTCTTTTTCGAATTTGTAGAAATACGCTACTAACGTTTTGTCAATCATAACTTTATGGCTGGTTGATTAACAGATTACTTCTGATAGGCAGGTTTATACGCTACACCGTCAATCACCATTTTGGAAATGATTTCTTTCATGATCTCGGAAGTTCCGCCATAAATTGGGGCGATCCGAACATCCCGATAAATCCGACCAATTGGATATTCCTCCATAAAGCCATAACCACCAAACATTTGCAAACACTTGTAGGTGATTTCGTTCAAAAGGTCGCCTACGCGCATTTTTAGCATAGAACACTCTTTGACTACATTTTCACCTTGCGCTAAGCGGTAACTGGTTTGGTAAGAAAATGCCTTATATGCTTCATATTCCGTAGCCATTTCTGCTATCTGATGTCGCAAAACTTGAAATTTATTGATGGTTTGTCCAAATGCCGTACGTTCAGAAATGTATTGCAGGGTAATATTCAGGACATGTTCTATTAATCCAATGCAGGCTACTGCGCCGGTCAATCGCTCTACTTGCAGGCTTTGCATCACATAATAGAACCCTTTTCCCTCCTCACCCAAGAGATTTTCTTTAGGAACACGGACATTATTAAAGGCGAGTTCGGCGGTATCTGATAGTCGAATACCCACTTTGTCCAGCTTATTTCTGGTAACGCCTTCGCTGTTTAAATCCATAACCAGCATAGACATTCCTTTTTCCGTTAATACGGCAGCCACGGTATAATCGCCATAGTAGGCATTGGAAATAAAGGTTTTTGAGCCATTTACAACGTATGCGTCGCCATCCAATTGGGCGGTTGTCCGAATACCCTTGAAGTCAGACCCGGCAAAAGGCTCGGTCATGGATAATGAACCAATCAGCGTTCCAGTTACACTTGGTCGCAGGTATTGCTCTTTGATAAAAGGAGAACCTGCATGGATCAAATAGTTCATCGCCAAATAGCTGTGACCTGCAACAACGGTTTCAAATCCAAGGCTGCCTGTTTTTCCCATTTCTTCGCAAAGAATGGTTGAATACATATAGTCCAAGCCCATTCCGCCGTATTCCTCCTCGACTTCCAAGCCTAAATAGCCCATTTCACCCATTTTTCTCAAAATGGCGCGGTCGGTTTTGCCAGCTGCTTCCCATTCATTGATGAAAGGATTGACTTCTGTTTTAAAAAAGTCTTGCAGCGTACTTCTGAACAATTCGTGTTCTTCGGTGAAAAACATATTTTTCATGTTTGTTTTAATTTTAAATATGAATATTGCCAAGGCAAAGCGGTTATGAAAACAGCGGGTAATGGACCCTTGAAATCTAGCGCTTTCATAGTTTTTTTAAAATTTGACATTTTTAAACGCATGCACCACATCGGCCGCAGACAGTATGGAATTGATATTGCCAACCCCTTTACCGGCCTGCCAATACTTCACGCTGTCGTCAAATGCCGCTTTGTTGTATTTTTTTAAGCCTTTGCTCATCAAATACATACGAGCGTATTTTTTGAGTTTGTCGTGTTTGAGCATATACGTGATGATGGGGCCGGTTCGTAAACCACCTTTCATAATATCGTCTGTTCTTATCATAGACGAATTATTACCAGCGATTTTGTTGGTCCAAACGATGTCTTTTTCCTCCGCATCGACTATAGCCTGTTTGTAAGCATTAGAAACTTTGCATTCATGTGTCGCCAAAAATCGAGTACCGATTTGCGCACCGGCGTAGCCCATGTCCAGAATTTTTTGAAGATCATCCGCATTTCCAACGCCACCTGCACAAATCAATGGAATCTCAATATCGTGAAGTTCTTCTATGAATTTTTCAGCAGATTGCGTACCTGTTTGGCCACCACCGCGCCAATTAATACAGTTGATGCCATCCACGCCTAAATCTCGCATTGCCAATGCGACTTTTTTATTGGGCACATCGTGATAAACTTTGATACCGTTTTGGTGTGCTATTTTTACAATTTCAGTCGGTTTACCCAAAGAAGTTAGAAAGAACTTCACACCTTCCTCAATAGATATTTCCATCCACTTTTGCATTTGCTCGTGGTATTTTTGGTTTGCACCTCCGAAAATGGTAAAATTGACACCAAAAGGTTTGTCTGTCAATTTTTTAATCAATTGCAAACCTTCCCGGAAATCATGACCATACAAAGCAGTCATCGAAACAGGCTGAACAACACCAAAACCACCAGCATCTGAAACGGCGGCAATGAGTTCGGGGTTTGAGCCAGGGTACATAGGTCCGCAAATGACAGGTACTGTTGCGCCTGTGTCTTCTAAAAATTGATGTGTTGTTTGTTTCATCTCTGATTGATAATATTTATGAAAACCATCGGTCAATCAACTTAGCTTGACTTTCCAATGCATCTTTAAATTCTTTTTTCAAACGGTCAATTAATTCCGAAGCGGGAAGATTATCCTTTATCGTTGCCACCCCTTGCCCCGCCGACCAGATGTTTTTCCAGGCTTTCGCTTCGGTATCCGCTGTTTTACTAAAATCCATTTTTGATTTGGAATTCCACATTTCCTCCGTAATGCCGGCTGCTTCCAAACTATGTTTGAGGTAGTTGCCATGAACGCCTGAAACGGCTGCGGTATAGACGATATCCGATGTGCCTCCCTGGATAATCATATTTTGATAATCTTCTGTGGCAATGGCCTCTTTTGTATTGATAAATCGAGTACCCATGTAGGCTAAATCAGCGCCCATTTGCATGGCTGATGCTATGTCTTGTCCTGTACTGATAGCACCCGCTGCCAAGATAATCCCATCAAACATGGCTCGCACCTCTGATATAAATGGAATAGGGTTAAGTAAGCCACCATGACCGCCCGCGCCCGCCGCTACACAAATAATCCCATCCGCGCCGGCCTCTATGGCCTTGCGCGCATGACGCGTATTAATGACATCGTGAAAAACCAAACCGCCGTAGCTGTGTACTTTTTCTACCACTTCCTGAACTGCGCCCAAAGAGGTAATAATAATAGGAACTTCCTGTCTTATGGCTATTTCCAAATCGGCTTCCAAACGTGCATTACTCTTGTGCACGATAAGATTCATGCCAAAAGGTGCTGCCTTTCGACCCGTTGTTTGCTCAAAATCCTGCAGCGCCTGTTTGATGTGAATGAGCCATTGTTCCAAACCTTCTGATGTTCGGTTGTTTAGTGCCGTGATTGTTCCCAGCACACCGTTTTGACTACATGCCAATAATAAATCTACCTGCGAGACGATAAACATTGGCGCCGCAACAACTGGTATTTGTAATTGATGTAAGAGTTCCCGCTTTGTCATTTTGCAAGTTTTATAAACTGGATGTATGATCTGGATGAATAAACAATGGGCCAAAGCCATGAAAACACACAAAAAAACAAGAAAATCGTACCTTTGCCCGCTTTTCAAAAGCAAAAATAGTACTCTTGTGCTAAATTTAAAATTTATTTAGCATTTTTATACTAAAATATTACACATGAAACTAAAAGAAAAAATTTTGCTCAAAGCGGTTGAGATGTTCAATGAACAGGGTCTTTCATCAACTTCACCCAATAATATTGCGGCTGCATTAAATATTAGCTCGGGCAACTTGACATACCATTATAAGACCAAAGCCATTTTGATAGAAGCCATTTATGAAAGAATGCATACCGCTTCGCAGGATTTTATAAAACTGGAGGGGTATTTAACCTTAGATGATTTCAGGAAGATCATGGCACGGTTTCGCGATTTTATGGTAGAATATCGTTTCTTCTTTCAAGATTTATTTTTTATCCTGCAAAATTATCCGGAGGTAGGAAAATTATATGAAGAAAGTAACTTGATGCGTTTAAAGCAGGGCAGGGCACTTTTTGAATATTATATCGAAACGGGTAGAATAATTCCCGAAAGCGATGGCATTAATTATGACTTTTTACTTCATAATATATGGATGGTAGGTGCTTTTTGGAATTTACAACGTAAAATTTTCACATCCGGACAAATTATTGAACATTCAATGGATTTGGTAGATATGACCTGGTATATGATTTTGCCTTATTTGACTGAAAAGGGAAAGGAGGAGTACTGTCAAATCAATGAATTTTTGAAAAGCCAATCGAATAGCATGGCGCTTTGAAGATCTTTCGAGTCCGTTTAAATCTGGGTTTAGCCTAGATTTCTGAATTCGCTTGGACTAACACCCATTTTTTCTTAAAGAAATTGCTGAAAGAATGCGGGTATTCAAATCATGAGGCGTGTGCGATTACTTTCACCGATTCATTCGTTCCCCAAAGACGATCCTTGGCAATTTCTAACAGGTGATAATGAATGTGTTCCTGGGTGGTCTTTCCTGTTTCTTTTCGAAGTAAATCGCTTAAGTAGTTAGGGTTGCAATGATTTAACAACAAATTGATTGCGTATATACCCAATGCCTACGCAGTAATACCCCTTATAAATCTACTACCTAACGTAAAAGCCTCATACACCGATGCGCACCCCACCGCACAACACATTTATTCTTAATTTCTTAACCTACGTTCCCTCAATAAACACCCCCACCTATCGTTTGCAAAGGTATCCACCACAATTCAACCCTGGTGACAAAGCCTTATGTTCAACGATCTTGCTCAACTGCAGAACTACCTCAAACAACGGGGGACGCAAACCAATGTCGAAACCTTTTACCAGGAGCAGGTAGCCAAAGCCCAAAACCTGCCCGACCTGGCCCGCGACCTTATGCTCGCAGCGCTTAACCGACATCCGCTTTATCCCGAAAATTATGGCTTTTACCAGGGCCAACCCATTTATATTTTTGCAGCCAATATCATCCAGGAGGCAGAAAATGGCGGAAAAACGCTTTGGGATCTGCCCGATTTTGCAAATATTTGGCAAAAAACGGTGTTGCCCCAAGCCTGGTTGGCACCAACCAATCGCCTGTGGTCAACGCTGAACATCGACCAAAAACTGGGGCTGCTGTTCCGTTTTAGCAACGACTGGATTTTCCACGAAGCGCAATTGATCGAATTGGTCGAATTCTCTGATGTGTATTTCAACACCGGCTTTTTTGAACTACTCAGCCTTTACTTCGCCGAAGCCATCAATGCCGGGGATCAAAATATGGCGCAAAAAATACGCGTAACCCTCACCCAACAAGCCGCCGATGGCCAGATCGCGGTGAACTTGGTACGCGCATCCGTTACTTGCAAGGATGAATCGACATGGCAATTTATCGCACAACTTTTAGTCGCCGCCGAGCAACAAGAAGCGATCCGCCAGATCATTATCCGGGAAATTCCCGGTGCCGGGCCATCTGTGCGCATCTTGTTGTTGGAAACCATTTTGGAGCATAATATGCAGCGCCTGGTACCCGTTGCCATTGAATTGAACAACTGGTTTAAACTTCCGCTGGCAGATGGCACGCTTTACGACGAAAACAACATCGAAACGGAACTTGCGCTTGCGCTGCGCTTTTTGAAAGCAGATATTGATGCAGCATCAGTTACGCAAAATGATAATCTCTTAGAAGTCTATTTCGCACTTTGGGCACTCAACGCGCGCCTGGATGAGCGTATCTGGGATTTTTGCACACAATTGATGCAACAAAGTGACCCGGAAAAACGCGCGATGGCCCTGTATGCCTTGCTGCCTCAGGGTACAGCAGGTTTTGAATTTATCATTCCTTACCTGCAAGATAACGATTGGTCGGTTCGGTGGAACCTCTACAAGCATTTTTTAAACCATAGTTTTGCACCCGAATCGGCACATTTGCCAGCAAGTTGGGACTTTTTTGAACGTTTGGTAAACGATCTTTCCAAACCTGCGCTGTCCAATGCCGCGCCCCGCTTTACCTGGGATGCTTACCAATTCGATGTGATTGAGTTGATCAACTATTGGGTGTACCGCATTGTCGCCCAAACAGGCCGCTACATGGACCTGCTGCCTTACCGCAAACGTATGGACGCCAACCTGCGCAGCGGTATTTTCAATGGCCATTTCCAACCAGCGCGTCAACTGATTTATGAAGGCAAAGCTGATCAGTTCAATCCAAATGCGGCTGAACGTCAATGGATTGTGGAAACCATTCAGGATGCCTCGGCCAACGTTTGCCTTACTGCTTTTGATCTGTTTGAAGTACTGAAGCCTACGCCGGATGAATTAGCGGTGCTATACAAACTGCTCAGCCGAAAAACGGAATCGGTGCGCAAAAAAGCACTCGGGGTTTTGTTTAAACTGCCAGAAGATCAGTTAAAAACCGCCATTATCCGCCTGCTGAATCTGAACGACGAAGACCAGCAATTAGCAGGTCTCGACCTTTTACAGCAACTCAAAAACCAGCAGCGCCTTTTGGATTTTGTAAAAGAACAGGCATTGGCCTTTAGTCAGCAACCAAACATCGGCACCAAAGCGGAACTTATTCTCAAAGACCTGCTCGACGAAAGTATTGTGTACAATGCGCTTAATGGCTATGGCATTTTCGATCCGGCCAAAGCGCGCATCACGCCGGTTTTGCAAAAGCCCATACAAGGTTTTTTTGTGGAGCAAATGTTTGGCAAACCCATGTTTGGGCTCAGTATTTCGCTGGAAAAATTGAAAGATGCCCTGCAACAACTCGATGACCTGTTTATTGCTAATGAAAATTACGCATACGATATAGAAAACTGGGATAAGTCTACCCAAACCGTGCTGATTTCCGCGCCTTATTTCCAGCGAAAAAAGCAGTTTAACTACATGCCCACCTATTCCGAAAGTTTGGAAAACCTGCCCTTGCCCGAGGTTTGGGAAGGCTGGCTCCAGGCTACCGGACTTACGGCCATGGACCGTTTTCTGCTCACCGGTTATCAAAGTCACAGTCCCTTTTTTGGCGGTAACACCATACCCCAATGGTTGATCGAATTCGTGCAACAATACACCCAAAATTATATCAATCCACTGCTTTTTGAAAACCAGTTGGGCCTTAAATACCCCAACCACGGCTATAATTTGCTGACTTACTTGCGCGACGATGCATCCATCCAGGAGCAAATACAACAATTGCAAATCGACACAGCGACGCATTTTTTTGCATCTATCCCGCCGGAGCGCATGTATGAAAAATTTACACTCACAATAGATAATCCAACCCAAATGACCTGGCGCGATGCCTGGTCGACCCCCTATTACACCTTGCAGCAATGGGAATACCAAAACGATCAGCTCGGTATGAGCTTGGCAGAGCGTTTGCCAGAAGCGCAATTCAAGCAATATTGGGCGGCTTCCCACTGGTTTTATTGCACATTGGAGGAAAATCAACGCAAACAAGGATGGAACGGCGCACAAGCCTTTACGGTAAACCGCGCCTACGAACTCGGTTTGATTGGGAAAGACGCGGTGTATGACCTTATCCTCACGACTGGGCTGATAGGCCAAATTTATTATTACCCCCCTGTTACCGAAAAACGACTGTTAGACAGCAGTCCGATATTCAACACGTTTTATGCTGAAGCCATTCCGCAGTTTTTAAGCATCGAACTCGAACGTGGCGACACGCCGACTTCCGTTTCTGAATTTGTTGCCTTTTTTAAAAACATCAAAGGTGTTGCGTATTTCCTGCAAATCTTGAAAGGTTTGGGCAACGATTCCCTGCACCGGGGCTATTCCTGGGGTGGTGCTTCCAAAAAAATGCAGTTCAGTCGCCTGCTCAAAAACTGCTACCCCGCCGAAACCGATTCCTACGACGATTTCAAAAAAGCACTAGAAACCGAGGAATTTACGCAAAAACGCCTGCTCGAAGCCGCGCTTTATGCCCCACAATGGTTGACCTGGATGGCACAATACCTTAACTGGCCGGGATTGGAAAGTGCCGCCTGGTGCCTGCACGCGCATGGAACCACGTACTTAGATCTTGAAAAAGAAAGCAAATTAGCCCAATATACCAGCATTCCCTTGCATGATTTCAAATACGGTGCTGTCGATATTCAGTGGTTCCGCGATGCGTTTCACGCTTTAGGGGCGGACCGCTGGGAAATGGTGTATGCTGCCGCCCATTATATTTGTCAAAACCAGGGGTATGTCAGGGCCCGCTTGTTTGCAGATGCCATTTTGGGTAAACTTTCGCAAGCAGATTGCCAAAACAAGATCAGCGATAAACGCAATAAAGATTACATCGTAGCCCTCGGCCTCCTTCCTTTGAGTGCGGCTACCCGCGAACAGGATATTTTGGCCCGTTTCCAGTTCCTGCAGGATTTTTTAGAGGACGGCAAACAGACATTCCCATCGCGACAGGGCGGAGAAAAGCGCGCCGTAGATATTTCCATCGAAAACCTCGCGCGCAATGCTGGATACGGTTCCCCCGTTCGGCTCATTTGGGCGATGGAAATTCTGGCACTCCAACAATTGATGGAGCGGGTACAATCGGCAGACATTGGAGACTATACTTTTTCCTGGGTATCGAACCAGTTAGGTATTGTGAAAATTGTTATCTTTAAAGGAGGGAAGGAGATGAGCGGTGTGCCCACGTCGCTGAAAGGCGAACCCATCGTGCAGGCGTTGATTGCCACCCAAAACAACCTGAACAAGCAGCGCAAACGCATTTTCCGTGAACTGGAATCGGCCATGGTCCTCAGCGACGAATTCCTGTTGTCAGAAATACAAAACCTGATGGAACACCCGGTGCTTCAGCCACTTCTGAAGAATCTGGTGTTGGTGTGCGATGGCAAAAACGGCTTTTTTCGGGATGATCGCTTAGAAAATCCGGCCAAAGAAACCACTTCGTTGGATGAAAACAAGCCGATTCGCATTGCCCATCCTTACGATTTGAACATGAGTGGAATTTGGAGTGCTTACCAAAGTGACGCATTCCAGGCAGGTTTGGTGCAGCCTTTCAAGCAAATTTTCCGGGAACTGTATTTATTGGAGGCGGAAGAAATGAATGCCATCGGCGTCAGCAAGCGGTATGCAGGCTTAAAAGTACAACCTACGCAGGCGGCGGCCCTTTTCCGTGCCCGTGGCTGGAGCGCCAGTTATTACGACGGTATGCAAGCCGTGTACCACCGTTACCGCATCGTAGCCACAGCCGAGGCTTATGCCGACTGGATCAATCCGGGCAGCAGCCCATATCCCGTTGAGATACAAGGCGTTCGATTCACCCGGCAACTTACTTATGAGGCCCTGCCCTTGAAGGAAATTCCGTCCCATGTATTCTCCGAAGTGATGCGCGACCTTGATCTGGTGGTCACGGTAGCCCATGCTGCTGGGGTGATTGTGATGGCAGGCAAACCGACTTTGGAAATCCGCGCCATTCTGGTACATGAAAACGCCCAGCGCCGCGGCCTCCAGCACCGTGTGCAGGTAGATGCTGAAAATGTGTACATCCAGGCATTAAACGGCACGCAATACACCGTGCATTTGAACAGTGGTGCCGCTTACCGCAATGATTCGGAATTGGTAGATATCCAACCGGAAGTTTTACCATCCAAATCGAAGGTGTTTTTGCCCTTTGCCGAAAAGGATGAGGTGGCTTTGGAGTTGATCCGGCGGGTGTTTTATTTGGCAGGGTAGCAAGTTGAAAAACAATCCGTATCTTTGAACTCCTTCACAGGCACTGCTATTTCTGCGCCGGCTCCAACACTTTTTTACCAAGGAGGCACTCCCCGGATTCAAGGAAAGTTGTTGCCGTTGACTTGTCCGGCTACTAGCAACTACGCCCAACCCCCGTTCTGTCTGCCTCGAATTTTTAGACTGCGAAGCCTTGGTTTTGCACAAAGTGGTGTCTGTGAAGGTTTTTTATTCATATTGTGTAAAACCCCTTTTCCTGTATATTTGCAAAAAAGTTTGTCACTATGCCGACTGCAGAAGCCATACCACAACCATTTACCAACTTGCAATTGGAGTTGTTGAAAATTTACGCCCGCACGGTTGATGAAAAAGACCTCCTGGAAATAAAACGCCTGTTGGGGCAGTATTTTGCAGACAAGGCCTCCGACCTGGCCGACAAGCTTTGGGCTGAAAAGGGGCTTACCGAAGATAAAATTCTCAGCAAGCACGCTCGCACTCCTTACCGCCGCAGATCTTCGCTGTGAAAATTGTAATGGACACCATCCCCTTTCCCAAAGTTGAAATTTTATCTGCAGAAGAATTTCTGGAAATGGTATTACAGGGAATGCCGTAATTAGAGCCTGTTAAATATAAATTTTCACAGGCTCTAAGTCTACTGCTTCACAATCTTATGCATCCTGCTGTGGTTACTCGCCCGATGAATCGTTTTTACAAAATACAAACCAGCAGGAAACGCTGAAATGTCAACCGTCTGAGCAGTTGCATTGGCGTCTATTTTCCGAAGCATGCGACCCACCGCATCGTATATTTCAAGTTCGTACAAATCCAGATTTCCTTTGATGGTAAACGCCTGCACAACCGGTATGGGAAAAATCTGAACCCAATCTTCTGTGGGTAAATCTCCGCTCACGGCGCTTACACTCGGGTTGTAAAAGCCAAAATCGACGGTATTGTTGCCACTCGCGTCATAATCAAAATAACAATTGAATGGATCACCGTCGTTTAGGGGTTCCTCATCCGATTTGAGCGTCACGATGCCCGACATGATATCGGAAAAAGGATTGCCAGCACCATTGTTATCTTCGTTTACATCATTGTCTGCATTTGCCTGAAAATTCTTGGTGGATATGAAGTTTTCTAAGGGCTGTCCGGGCCCCCAGTTGTCAACACTCCATACAAAAACCACATAGTTTCCGGGTTTCAGACCCGAGAAACGATAATGACCATTTTCATCTGTCACCCGTACCCCGCCAAAGCCCTGCCAATCGGGTATATCATCCCCATCTGAATCAGACCAAATTACCAGCGATACGCCAGGGATGCCAGGCTCATCGGGGCTTTTTACCCCATCGCGGTTCAGATCGTTCCATACGGTATTGCCGATGGATACGATACCGGGCGATACCGGATCCGCACAATCTTGATAACAAAATGCCATGTCATTGATGGCCCGAATCATTTCTTCCCCCATGCCTTTCCCGACGTTTAAGAACGTAAGGGCGTTGTTATTAAAGTGATAAATGGCGTTTTCCGGCGAGGCGGACAAATTCAGATAGTATGGTTTAGTGTCCACAAAACCTGCTTTTCCACCATATAATGTATCGTTACAGCCTACACTTTGCTGTGCTACAGAAACAATATTTTGCATGCTTTGTACCCAGGGATCATTAATTTGCTCAAACCCGCCCTGTCCTGAACTTGCAATGACTACGGGTAAATTTGGTACATTCAAGTCCTTTCTTACATCATTTACTAAGTGGTACAAATTGCTTTCATAGCCATTCAAAAAGTCGTCGGATGCGCCATCGTTCCAACCCTGAAACCAGCCAAATCCTGAAATCTCAAAATCCGTTGTGCCGATGTTGGGAAATTGGGTTCCCAGGTTTTCTGTAACGTCTTTCACCGTTTGAATCATCGCGTTGTAGTACGCACCCGTTGTGCCGCCCGCAGCAGGCGGACGGAAATCTTCGGCCAAACTCTTTCCACCCCAGGCCGTTTTTATAATTAACACAGGGTCATCATAGTAAGCATCCAACTGATGTGCAAACATTAACTCTGGTCCGATGAGATCGGCGTAGGCTCCTTGACCAACGGTTACATTCGATTTGAGGGTATCGCCATTCCGTGCAAAATACAAGTAAGCATGCTCCAGGGTAGTCCAGTTGTCTTTTTTGCCGATTTCAGACCATTTTCCGGTAACGTCTTTTTGAATAACATCGACTAAACTTCCCGGATCGTTTTCAGCGTCTTCGATAGTGCCGTATCCTTCCATATTCGATTGCCCCGCCAACACAAATACCCTTACTTTTTTGGGCGTTTTCTCTTGTCTGGTAACAATCGGAACATACCCAATTTCCAGCCCGGCGGGTGGTTGCACAATGGCAGCGGGATCAATCGTCGCGATTTTTCCGACCGCTGGCGGTGCTAAATAGGTATCGGTATGACGCCAGTTGGCATGCAGAAGTTCGATGCGGCTTTGCATTTTCGTACGCACCTCCGCTGGAAGGTTCGCGTGGATGATGGCGGGTTGGTCCACAAAACGGTACCAATAATAGGTAACCGTGGTGCCGTCTCCGAGTTCTGCTTTAAATGGGCCTGCGGTTGGCCCTGGACTATTCCAGGGGCCATTGGGATCTTGCCAGGCACAGTCGGGTTCCAAAGGGGTCAAATATGCGATTTCTGGTCGGGGTGATCTCGGTACAGCGGTGGTTGTCAAATTTGTGGATGCTGGGATCGATTCCTTGTTTACCGCCCGCCATTTATTATCCGGGTCCAGTTTGAAATATTCGGGTAACTTGAAATTGCGTTCATCTTGCTCCACTACATTCAGGTCATATTCAAAACCCATGTTGTTGGCATTTTGTTGCACATTATCAATGTAATTCAAGTCAATTTCATGTTTTATACCATTGCCTGCGATTTCAGCGAACATCGCACCGCCATTGTTGACAAACGAAACACCATACGTTCCATTGGCAGCAATACCCGGCAATACCGCAGGCCCGCCATTGAACCAATTGGTCAGATCGTTCCAAAGCGCATTTTGGGAGTAGACCGAAATTTGATTCAGAATGATGGAATTATCGTCATTGTTTACAGGAAAATGCAATCTTTCCACTTTCGCATAAGGATTGCCGGTATCATCGAGCGCAAGAATTGCTGGAGATCCTGCATGCTCAATACCGAAACCTACATTCGGATCGGAAGGCCTTGTATCCAGGAACAATCCTTCCAAACTAGGCTCCAGGAGCACGGGGTCGGTCCAGAACGTGGGTAAAAAAAAGGTTGCCGGACCCTTGAAGTTGGTCGCGTTCAGGAACAGGGTCCAGCATTGATTGCCCGTTTTGACATTGGTTCCATTTGTATTGGAAATGGGTTCTGTGAGGGGCAGTGGAGTATATCCGTACCCAAGCATTTCGCCGTTCAAACTTTGCGCCATATTCAGGCCGTCGGGCGCCCACAGTAGTTTGTTGGATAATTGCGCGACCCCGTATTTGCCGCCTGGTGTACTCCAGTCTCGCTCACCATTGGGTAACAGATCACTTCTGCCCGCGCCGGGTCCGTTTGCCCAGGCATAAAAATTATAAGAAACCCCACCCATGATAAATTTGGGTATTTTAGTGCCAAAACGCGTGTCATGCCACCAGCCTAAGCCGCCTTCGATGGTGGTGTAAAACTGCGCAGGCTCCGTACCCGTCCGTTGGGTGGTCAGCCAACTGCTGCTCAATCCCATTTGAAAGTGGTCTGGTCCTGGATATTGCTTAAAGATTGGCCAGGCCGCGCTGTACATGGTATAGCCAGCGCCAAAGGATTTATCAGTCACTTGTTCGGTGGATATCCAGGTGAATCCCGATCGCTGAGCGTCTATGATTTGGGCATTTGTGGAGCTCGGTAATCCCATAAAAAGGCCCAGGTAAAAAATAGCCCAAGATGAACAGTGGGAAATCGGGTGGCAACGAGCGCTTCTGTAAAAAATCATCATCGAAAAATTAAATTGAATTCCGCAGGTAAAAGTGAAGGTAGGCTTAAAGAAACATCATCAGCCGCCTGATGATCTCCGGATAACTCAACAGACAAAGCACGATTCCCCAACGAAACAAAATAGTAGGCAATGTACCTGGTTTGTCGTCGGGCAAGGCTACGATGCGGTTGGATTTATTGGTTTTATACCAGATCTCTACTTGTTGTCCAAGTTGATAATTGCAGGGTAAGGTAAAGGTCGATGAAAAATGTCGATGTG
>CAIVGO010000042.1 GCA_903905445.1 uncultured Bacteroidota bacterium | reverse complement strand
AACACCCCTATCACGTACCGTCCTTGGAATAGCTGGGATTCGTACGATGCACAACACTATGGAAAATCTGTTCCATGGGCTGCACAACCTGATAACATCAAAGATTATTACGATCAGGGTTTTTTAACAAGCAACAACTTGTCTTTCAGTGGTGGCAATGAAAAGGCATATTTCCGTGGCTCTTACACCAACTTGTATCAAAAGGGTACGATTCCGAGCTCGTCTTTGCGCCGTAATTCGATCAGCATCAACACGGGCATTCAGGCAACTGATCGATTGTCTATTTCTACCGGTTTTAACTACATCCAAAATAAAGGTGCAGGCCGTGGTGCTACAGGCTACAACGGTACGGGGTCTAACTTCAACCAATGGTTTCAGCGCCAGTTGAACATGGATGAATTGCGCGATTACATCAATCCAAGTGATCCAACCCTTCAACGTTCCTGGAACCGGACAAGCGCCGAAGAAGCATCTCCTTTGTATTGGGACAATCCTTTCTGGGTAGCAAAACAGCGTCCACAAAATGACCAGCGCGATCGTTTGTTTGGCAATGCGAACATCAGTTTGAAACTTACAGACTGGTTGACTTTGACTGGCCGTGCCATGACTGATTTCTACACCGAAACACGGGAGGAGAAAATTGCAGTAGGTAGTGTGGATTTGTCTAAATACAGCAAAGACATTTATACGGTGAACGAGAACAACTTTGACTTGATTTTGCGTGGCAACAAGCAATTTGACAACAAATTCAGCGTAGATGCATTTGTGGGGGGCAACCGTTTGGATCGCAAAAACCGCCGTAACTACAACAGCACACAAGGCGGCCTGGGTACACCTGGTTTCTACAACCTGTCGAACTCAATTAGTAACCTGGCTGTAGTAGACAATACAGAACGCAAGCGGATCAACTCCGTATTTGGGTCTGTATCCTTCGGTTATAACAGTACGTTCTACTTGGATGTAACTGCACGGAATGACTGGTCCTCTACCCTACCTGCCGACAACAACTCGTACTTCTATCCATCCGTATCGGGTAGCTTTATTTTGTCGGAACTGTTGCCTAAAAATGTAACAGACGTATTGTCTTATGCAAAAATCCGTGCCAGTTGGGCAAATGTAGGCAGCGATACCGATCCTTATCGGGTACTCGACCCAGTGTACAATTCACGGGCAAACTTTGGCAGCAACCCCTTGGTTACTGTAGCCAACGTAATTAACAACCCGAATTTGAAGCCGGAAAGTACCAGTTCGTACGAAGTGGGAACAGAATTGAAATTTTTCAAAAATCGGGTTTCCCTGGACGCAACGTATTATAAATCTACGACTAAAGACCAAATTGCTTCCGTTGACCAATCGAGCACCACCGGATACACAAGCCGTATTTTGAATGTAGGCACGATTGAAAACAATGGTATCGAATTGTCTTTAAATACCACACCAATCCTTACCAGAGATTTCCAATGGGATTTGGGTATCAACTTTGCGCGTAACCGCAACAAAGTAAAAGAACTGATTGATGGTGTAGACAATATCCGTTTGGCCAACTTCCCCTTCTCTGTAAGTATTCAGGCGCAAGAGGGCCAACCATATGGCGTAATTGTCGGTACCGATTATACCTATGATGCAAATGGCAATAAATTGGTAAGCGAAGATGGATTCTATGTACCTACCGCAACGCCAGTTGCTTTAGGTAGTGTATTGGCTGATTTCACGGGTGGTGCAACAACCTCCTTAACTTACAAGAATATTAGCCTGAGCATCCTGGTTGATTACCAAAAAGGAGGCAACCTGTTCTCTTTGTCCAATATGTGGGGAAAATACTCAGGCATATTGCAAGAAACGGTAGAAGGGAATGTACGCGAAAATGGTGTAGTCGTAGAAGGTGTGTACGAAGAAGGCGCAACCGTTAACGGCGAAGATGTTTCTGGCCAACCGAACAAAAGCAATATCGGCGCAATTGATCATTTCTTTGAAAATGGCGGATACGTCATTGCACGCGCCGACTTGTATGATGCCAGTTATATCAAATTGCGTGAGGCGCGCTTGAGCTGGAATTTGCCTAAAAAGTGGTTCAACAACAAGGTTCAAAACATGTCCTTTTCTGTTGTTGGTCGCAACCTGGCAATTCTGTTCAAAAACATTCCCAATATTGACCCAGAAGCAGCCATCAGCGCTTCTAATATTCAGGGTTCTGAAGGTGGACAGTTGCCTACCGAGCGCTCTATTGGCTTCAACCTGACCGTTGGATTCTAAAAAGCCCTCCTTTTTTCATTCAAAAAAGAAAATTCTATGTTTATCAAACAGATAAAATTCTTACCCCTTCTTCTAATACTTGCAGCATTTGCCTGTACCAAGGATTTTGAAGAAATCAATCAAAACCCCAACAACCCCGTCAAGGCGTCCAGCGCATTTTTGTTGACGTCGGCTCAAAAGTCTTTGACGGATAATATTTATGATGAGTGGTTTACGGCGCGTTTTGGCAATCAATTTGCGCAATATTGGGCATCCAATTCATACACGAATGAAAGCCGCTACACCTCGCTTCAATCGCGCATTTCGGATCCATATTGGCGCCTACACTACAATACAGGCTTGGAGGATCTTTATGAAATTATCCGCCAGTGCAATGAAACGCCGCGCGAAGTAGAAGTAAACGGCAATGTAGACAACCAGAAAGCGGTTGCCTTGATTTTACAATCGTTTGTTTTCCAAATCCTTACAGACACTTGGGGGGCCATTCCTTACACCGATGCGCTGAAAGGCAGTGCGGTTCCTTTTCCAAAATATGATGACCAGCGTACCATTTATCTGGGTTTGTTGAGTGCCGTCAATGAGGCAAACAGCTTGATTAAAACCAGTGAGCCTGGTCCTGCTGGCGACCAAGTGTACGGTGGCGACATGACGCAATGGAAAAAATTCTGTAATTCGCTGAAAATGCGTATTGCGATACGCATGGCCGATAAAGAAGATGCTTTAGCAAAAACAGCCATCCAAGAGGCATTTGCGGCGGGTGTCATTACCAGCAACAATGACATTGCAGCGTTCCATTATTTAGGCGCCTTGCCGAATGCAAATCCGATTTACGAAGATTTCCTGACCCGTAAGGACTTTGCCTCCAGCAATACCATGGTAGATACCTTGCTAAAATTAAATGACCCGCGCGTTGCCTATTACTACGAACCAGCAACGGCTTCTGGCGATTTTATCGGTGAAGTGTATGGCATGACTGATGGCCAGGCAGCATCTACCACTTTGGCGGATGTATCGCAGCGTGGTGCAACTGTTTTGGCAGCCGATTTTCCGGCAATTTACTTAGATGCAGCTGAAGTGCATTTTATCTTGGCAGAAGCAAAAGAACGCTGGCCTGATTTGGCGCTAGGCGGCACATCTGCAAAAGCATTTTACGACGGTGGTATTAATGTATCCATGCAATTTTGGAGCGGCGGTGCCCTTTCTCCAGGCGATATTGCTGGCTATATTGCACAACCCGGCGTTGATTATGATGCTTTGAAAGCAGCAGGTGCAACTTGGAAACAAATCATTGGTTCCCAAAAATGGATTGCGTTGTACACACAAGGCATTCAAGGTTGGTCGGAATACCGCCGCTTAGACTTTGGTATTTTGAAAAAACCACGTGGTTTGGCTTCGTTTAATGATCCAACAAAAACACCGGAATCTGTTATTCCATTGCGGTTGATTTATCCATCCGAAGAAAACAGTCTGAATGGTGTGAACTATCAGGCGGCAATAGCGGCACAAGGTGCAAATAGTTTGCGCACCCGTTTGTGGTGGGATGTTCAGTAAATGACTATAATTGCTTGATTTTTTAGGCTGTTTTATAAGGATGCTTATAAAACAGCCTTTTTTAATTAAAATTTCAAATAAGAAAACCGCCAGAATTGCGATTTTTGCATCTTTCAAAGCGTATTCCTTTTTTGTTCAATCAAATCATAGCCATGTCAACCGACGAACGTATCCGCAACCGCCGCAATTTTCGAACGCCTATGATCATCCTGGGTGTTGCAATGACCCTTTTTTACCTCGTATTGGGTAGTATGTTGTTGATACAAAAGAGTTTTCTGCCCACCATTCCGGAGACCTTCCGCAATATTTTTGCGGTGATGATCTTAGTTTATGGTGTTTATCGGGGTTGGCGGGTATATGCTGATTTGAACATCTAAACAAAAGCCTTGAATTTTAAGGCTTATTTTAACACTGCAAAAACTGAACTATGATACGCAATTGTTTAATGCTGAGTGTGGCAATATTGGTTTTTATCCTTTCTGCCTGCGAGCCACAGAAGGATAAAAATGGAAAAGTAATCGACACCCCCACCACGGGTTCCATCAAAATTATGGTAGATGAGGGCTACAAACCGATTATCGAATCCACCATTGACGTTTTTGATTCAATTTACCGGCTAGCCAAAATTGAACCAATGTATGTTGCAGAGGGTGCTGCCGTAAACGCATTGATTAAAGACTCCATTCAAGTGGTGGTGATCACGCGCAAGTTGACCGATTCTGAATTGGTATTTTTCAAACAACGCGGTTTTGTACCCGCTACTACGCCTATTGCGCACGACGCCGTTGCGTTTGTAGTACACCCGGATAATAAAGACACCATTTTTACGATTGATCAAATACGAGATCTTTTAACCGGGAAAACAGATAAATGGTCACAATTGGGCCATAAATCAAACTTGGGTGCTATTCAGCTTGTGTTTGACAACGCACTTTCCGGAACTGTGCGTTATGCAAAGGATTCCATTGCGCAGGGAGCAGCACTTGCGCCTTCCGCATCGGCCCTTACGACCAATGAGGAGGTGATCAATTATGTACATAAGAACAAAAACGCCATCGGCATTATCGCTGCGAACTGGATATCCGACACCGACGATAAAGGGGTTCAAAAGTTTAGAAAGGAGATTAAAATTGCAGAAATCGCAAAAGCCGCTGGTAAAGAAGGGTACAAACCCTATCAAGCGTACCTTATTACCAATGATTACCCTTTTAAACGCACGGTGTACATCATCAATGCCCAGGCCCGTAAAGGATTGGGATTGGGATTTGCTTCTTTTTTGGCGGGAGATAACGGACAGCGCATCGTGTTGAAATCCGGTTTGGTGCCTGCACAAGCCCCGACTCGATTGATTAAGGCTACCCGAAAATAACTGTTTAAACCCTGTTACCCAAAATTGGTTTACACAACTAGATACACGTTTGACATTGCAAAAGCGGCTTTTTACTCAATGATTGCTGTCATTTAAGCCCTTCTATGTTAAACTTGTTTTAATTATGCCCAAAATGCCAAATCTAATGTGGATTTATTCGCCTTAAAGCGTCTGAATATTTGAACTTTGCACCTTGAGGTACTAAGCTTTAGCAAAAATTAAACAAACTTTTTCCGAACAATGACAACTTTTCTGAGAAAAGCCCTTTTACTGGCGACCGTTTTGTATACACAATTGGCGACTGCACAGACATTTACCGATGGTTTGACTGCAATGCAATTGGAGGATTGGGACAAGGCAATCAGCATTTATACTGCCTTAACCAAAGCAAACGCCACTGATCAAAATGCTTTGCTGAATCTTGGTAATGCCTATCTCGCAAAAGGCAACAAGGAAGAAGCCCGCAAAATTTTCGAATCTACGTTTTCTGTAAAGCCGGAGGGCGCACTTGCATTTGTAGCAAGTGGACGTGTATTGCTAATGCAAGACAATCAGACTGAGGCAGATAACCAATTTAAAAAAGCCGCTAAAAATGCGCGCAAAGACGTGAATGCATTGCGCCAAATCGGCGAATCTTATCTCTTTTATGTGTCACCAGGCGCCAAGCGTCCTAACCTGACCCGCGCAGAAGAGTTGCTGAAGGTGGCCTACGAAATGAATACCAAGGACTACAACACCCTGATGAGCCTGGCGTATTGTTATAAGGAGATGCCGAATGGTGGTTTGGCTGCACAGTTTTATGAGTATGCGGAACAACAAGAGCAAAACAACCCCTTGCCAAAATTAATGATCGCCAAGGTGTATAAATCGGCAAAATTGGGTGACAAGTTTTTGCTTAACATCGATCGTTGTATCGCAATTGCACCAACCTATACCTTAGCATTGCGGGAAAAAGCACTGTACTTGTACTTTGCACGCAAATGGGAAGATGCTACAAAAGCATATAAGAACCTGGTTGCAAATGGCGCTGAAGTGACTATTGACGACGAAATGCAATTGGCCAACTGCCTTTTTATCACGAAAGACTGCAAAGGTTGTAGTGAATTGGTTGAAAAAATTCTGAAAAAAGACGGCACCAAGAACTACCTGCGTCGCCTGCAAGCATATTGCGATTACGAAAATGGCAACTACCAGCAAGGTTTGAATATCTTAAATGACTATTTCAAAATCGTTACGGCGGATAAAATTCTTTCTTCCGACTATGAGTATCATGGAAAGTTGCTGGTAAAAACCAAAGGCGATACCCTGACCGCAACGAATGACTTTAAAAAGGCAATTTCGATGGATACTTCTCGGTGGAAGGACCTTTACCTCGAAATCAGCAACTTGACCTACGCACAAAAGCAATATTGCGATGCAGCAATGGCATACAGCATGTACCTTGATTCGGTACCAGAACCAAAGGCAACGGACTATTACAACTTAGGCATTCGTCAGTACTATTGCAAAGATGATACCATGCGTTATCAGCATGCATTGGCATCCTTCAACAAAGTAACCACTTT
>CAIVGO010000041.1 GCA_903905445.1 uncultured Bacteroidota bacterium | reverse complement strand
GGACAACATCTGGTACAAGCGCAACAGCAAAAGTACGTTTCGACAACTTGCAGTCACCAATCGCCCTTCCAGGCACTGGTAACAACGCATTGCAAGGTGTAGTACCACAATTGCCATACGGTACCCACAAAATCAAGTGGTTCGTAGAAGACGGTTGCGGTAACGAATCAATCTGCGAATACACATTCGTAGTGAAAGACTGCAAAAAACCAACAGTTGTTTGTTTGAACGGTTTGAGCGTGAACATCATGCCAACGCAAATGATCACATTGTGGGCATCTGACTTCCTTCAGTACACAGAAGATAACTGCACACCAGCCGATCAGTTGAAAATTGCAATCCGCAAATCATCTGACCCAACACCTGGTTTCCCAGTAGACGCACAAGGCAACCCAATCACCAACGTTACATTCACTTGTGGCGAATTGGGCACACAATTGGTTAAATTGTGGTCGATCGACAAAGCAGGTAACGCAGACTTCTGCGAAACTTACGTGATCGTACAAGACAACATGGGCAACTGCCCAGTAGACAATGCTGCGAAAGTAGCAGGTGCGTTGAAAACGGAAATGATTGATGCGGTAGAAGAAGGTAATGTACAAATTACAGGTAATGCACCTGGTACACCGAACTTCACGTACACAACCATGACCAACAACCTGGGTATTTATAACTTCAACGCCATTCCTTTGGCTGCGAACGCAACCATCACACCACAAAAAGACGACAACCCACTGAATGGTGTGTCTACGTATGACTTGGTGTTGATCTCTAAGCACATTTTGGGTATCGAGCCATTGAGCACGCCTTACAAAATGATCGCTGCTGACGCAAACAAATCTGGTTCGATCACTACATTCGACATCGTTGAGATTCGTAAAATGATCCTGGGTATCTACGACAAATTGCCTGCAAATACCAGCTGGCGCTTCGTTGATAAATCATTCGTATTCCCGAATGCAGACAACCCATTCGCAGCACAATTCCCAGAAAGCAAGTCGATCGCGAACATCAACAACAACATGTTCGGTGAAGACTTCGTATCTGTGAAAGTAGGTGACGTAAACAACAGCGCAATTGCAAATGCAGCAATGGCTACTGAAGATCGTTCTGCGGGTACTACCTTCTTCAATGTAAACGACCGTGCGGTCGTTGCTGGTGAAGAATTCGTAGTAGACTTCAATGCGGCTGAGAAAATGGCTGCTTACCAGTTCACCATGAACTTCGCTGGTTTGGAAGTAGTAGAAGTACTTCCTGGCGAAAACATGGCGGCTTCGAACTTCGGTGTATTCGCTGATGCAATCACTGCTTCATTCGAAGGTAATGCACAAGCATTTGCTGTGAAATTCCGCGCTACAAAAGCGGGTCAGTTGAGCAACTTGTTGAGCGTAAGCAGCCGCATCACAAAAGCGGAAGCATACAACAACGAAACAGGCGCTCGTAACGACGTTGCTTTCCGTTTCAACGGTACCAACGGTGCAGTAGTGGCTGGTGCAGCATTCGAACTGTTCCAAAACACGCCAAACCCAGTTGCAGGCCGTACAAACGTATCCTTCAACTTGCCAGTTGCTGCTGACGCAACCCTTACCATCACGAACATCGAAGGTCGTATTGTAAAGGTAATCAACGGTTCTTACGCTAAAGGCTTGAATACCATCACATTGGATCGCTCTGATCTCGCTGCTGGTGTGTTGTTCTACCAATTGGCAACTGCTGATTTCGCAGCAACCAAGAAAATGGTTGTAGTAGAATAAGTTTAAATGTCCCTGATCCGAATTAGATCAGGTTCCAATAAAAAAAGTGGGTGGCGCACTACTGCGTCATCCACTTTTTTACTTTGAGCCTCTTTGGAATGTGTTTTTTGCGTTAAAATTATTTTTTTTGAAAAGAAAAATCAACTTTGGCCCGCTTTTTGAAAAGTAATAAGTAAGAATGAAAGCGTACTTTTGCACACTTTTATTTTTGAATTTGTTTTTAATCCTTTCGTTGTAAAACGGTTTCCGTAATCTCTTTTCCAGAGAGATGATTTTTGAAAAGACATTTTTGTAATCCAAATCCAATTGTTATACCCATGAATGCACTTTTACGAGGAGCATTGTTCAGTATTTTACTGACATGCCTCAGCGTTTTACATGCACAACCGGTACAGTTTATTTTGCCTGTCATTAATCAGCAGGCTACCGGCAACATTGTAACGCTACCCATCAAGGTTGTCAATTTTGACAGTGTGCTCTCTGCACAGTTTGTGATCCGTTGGGATCCCTCCATACTCGGTTTTTTTAGTGTAAGTGGATACAACCTGCCAGAACTCAATGGTCAGGCATTCAACATTACCAATACACTCGATAGCGGACTTATTCGCTTTGCATGGGAATCGCCCAACAATGTTATAGGCACTTCCAAACCGGATAGCACCGAAATTTTCCGGCTCAAATTTTCTGTAATAGGCCCTTTGCTTTCTGGTTCCCAGGTAAAAATAACAGAATCTTTTCCTACATATTTTGAAATAACAAAGGCTACTGCGACAGGCGGACTCACTGCAATCAACCTTAGTCAGGCTGGTTTAACCCAGGGTTTTGTGGCCATCGGTTATACGGTCGACGCGAAAGAACCTGGTTTGTCGGCGCTCAACGCAGTCCTTTTCCCAAATCCCGCCCAATCCACTGCGCATTTGCGTTTGGATTTGCCTACCCCCTCTGATGTTGCATTGTGTATCACCGATCCTTTGGGCCGTGTGCTCGAACAATGGAACTTATCCGATTTACCGCAAGGTGAAAACGTGATAAGCCTTCCAAATGTCGAGCATTTTGCACTTGGACGTTATTACCTTACAATACGGGCGGCGCAGTATGCTGGCGTCCTTTCCTTCTACAAATTCTGACATCAATTATTCACCATCATCCCATCGTGTTAAAGATGAAACCGATTACAAGCTTACTCGCAGCGGGTCTGTTGTTGATCGCCTCCTCCGTTTTTGGACAGCTCACCACCAATTTTGCACCTGCAAGCATTCCTAGCACTCCGATTGGTAACGGTGTGTCCTTACAACTGAAGGTAACGAACTTCACCAATATCAGTTCGCTTCAACTACCAATCGTTTACAACGCAGCGATTTTGAGGTTCGATTCGATTGATTTCCCGAAATTACCGGGTTACATTGATACAACGCTCACTTCGCACCCGAATGCGGGAAAAGTAATTTTAACTTGGTTTCCCAATCCTAGTCAGTACCCAACCGGGGTAACCCTCACCAACGGAACCGCAATCATTACATTGCGCTTCACAGTAGTTGGCGCAGGTACTAATGTGGTTAATATTGGTACGGCGGCACCTGGTATTGAAGTGGTCAACAGCGCGGGCAATACCCTTACTGTGAACTATGCATCTGGCGGCTCTACCGTAATTGGTAGCGGCGGAGGCGGCGGCGCTGCTTGTACTGGATCTGGCAATCCGCCAGCGTCTACAAACTACACCGGGTTTAAAGTAATCGCCAACACGGTCTATATCCCTAAAGGCCAGTATGGCTGTGTGCCAATTACCGTGAATGATTTTGACTTGATCCTAGCGCTTACTTTCGCCATCCACTGGGATCCCTCTGTGCTGCAATTCGATTGCACCCGTGCACACAACCTGCCCGATTTGGCTACTAAAATTACCAATCCAACCCCTAATACCCTCGTGGTTGGTTGGGATGACCCAAATGCAAGTGGTGTTACCAGGGCCGATGGTGCCAAATTAGTAGATGTCTGCTTTAGAGCGATTGGCAACCCAAACTCAAATTCAAAAATTTGGTTTGATGGTATTGGACTGCCCCCTTCTTCTGGAACAACTCCGGAGGCTTATAACGCGTCTAGTGCGAATGTTTGGGTAAATACTCAAACGCAACCAACGGGCTCCGGTATCATTGATACTGTCTTCGTGGTAGATCCGGCAAACATTGGCTGCGGACCTGTATTCAAAGCAGATATTGATACGGTTACCGTAACCAATACCCCTACTTGTATTGATGTCAAAGTGAATAATTTCTTCTGGATGACGAATACAGAATTTTCGCTCTCCTATGATGCTACAAAATTGACGTATCAGAATATTCAATTGGGCGCCAACCCATTGACCTTGCTTACCTCTGGTGCTAGTTCGAACTTTACCACTTCAAGTGGCCTGATCAAATTTACCTGGAACAATACCTCGGCGGTGAATGGAGTCTCCGTGCCGAATAATACGACCATTTTCTCGGTTTGCTTCAATGCAACCCTGACTGCTGGTGAAACACCCATCATCTTTACCAGTTCTTCTTGTTCCCCCATCGGTGTTTTGCGTAAAAATATCTGGGGTGTGCCATTTCAATGCGATACCGGTAAAGTTGTATTCAAAGCACCTTCCATTTCTGTGCTTGCATCTTCTACCAATCCAAATTGTGCGAATGGCACCGGTACATTGTCGGCTGCCCCAGTGGGCGGTACTGCATCTTCCTATGCCTGGGCTGGCCCAGGCGGCTATACTGCAAACGTACAAAACCCAACCACTCCAACAGCAAGTGGTACCTACACCGTAACCGTTACCTTCAGTGGCGGCGGAACCGCAACGAGCACTACCACGATTACAGCGCCTCCTGCCATTACAATACCAGCCCAACAGGTGACCGTACAAGGTGTTTCCTGCTTTGGAGGTACGAATGGTTCGGTATCCATCAATCCAACGGGTGGTACTGCGCCGTACACCTATGCGTGGCAAGGACCTAATAGCTTCACGGCTAGTACGAAAGATATTAACAACCGCCCTGCCGGAAATTACCTGGTTACAGTTACGGATAGCAAAAACTGCACCTTGGTTTCGACACCTTATAATGTGTCATCCCCACAGCCGCTCTCTGTGCCTAGTACGCCCAACCCAGTGACCAATGTGAAATGTTTTGGTGGTAAAGATGGCGCAATTGCCATCGCT
>CAIVGO010000040.1 GCA_903905445.1 uncultured Bacteroidota bacterium | reverse complement strand
TATTTTATCTCAATCAACCGTTTCCTGGCAAATGCCCGGCCAGATCCCGATTTTAAATATTTTTCAAAAGAAAACGCAAAAGTACGGTCCGGGAAAGCACCACACCATAATAATTTCAGCGGGCGTTTATCTTTAGTTGAAAATACTTCCCCGCGTTGGTGTCGACTATATCGATCTTTTAAATTACCTGTACAGCCAGTATAAAGTTGGCCATCGTTACATAGCAATATGTAAACGTAATAAAATTTTGATGTTTGGTCTTCGGTCATTGGATTAAAAATTGCCCATGCTGGCTATTGCAAAGGCTTTAAGATTAAAAATTACCATGGCACTTGCGTGCCTCGGCGTTAAGTAAATTTACCCGCCATAGCACTTGCGTGCTTTGGCTTCGGGGGATCTACCCGCCTTCGCACTGCGTGCTATGGCGGGTGAAGCGGAGAGACGGGGATTCGAACCCCGGATACGCTTGTGACGTATACACACTTTCCAGGCGTGCTCCTTAAACCACTCGGACATCTCTCCTAAAACAGGCTTTCTAAAAAGCGGATGCAAAGATACGCAATCTTAAGAAATCGTACAATTATATTTGCTTGCTTCGTTTTATTATTTTGCGTTGTACCTTTGATCCTTATGAAACTGGACTTTTTTGAAAATCGTCGTGTTCGCCAGGTTTTTACACTGGTGTTGTTGGTTGGCTCTTTGTCTTGCATGTTCCCACCGCAACATCCTACTTTTCAGTGGTGGGCAGCACAGGCCGCCATTATTTCGGTTTCTTATGTGGGTTTAGGCCTAATTTTCCTGATGTATAATAAATTCAGGTTAATGTTCGTTTGCTTCGGGTGCAGCGCAGTGATTTGTTTTTTCAAAAATGAAACAGAAAGCGCCAATCAAATTCCTTCCTATTGGCCACCCCGCAAACCAGAAATTGGTCTTTTACTCGAATTCCCGCAACATCCGGAATTTTTGATCCGGAATCTTGAAAAAGATGAGCTTATCCAAACGCCTGAACAGTTTTCGGTTTGCATTTCAGGGTCTATTTGACTTGTTCAAGTCGCAACCAAATGCCCGAATTCATTTGATTGCCCTCACACTTGTTATCGCAACAGGTTTTTACGTCCGTCTTTCCAATCTAGAATGGTCCCTGGTTGTAATATGTATCGCATTGGTACTATCCATGGAGGCTGTTAATACAGCGCTCGAATACCTTACGGACCTTGTTTCTCCCGACCATCACCCGCTAGCCGGTAAAGCCAAAGATGTAGCTGCCGCAGCAGTATTAATTGCCGCAATTGCCGCTGCTACGGTCGGCGCAATCCTGTTTATCCCAAAATTGTCAGCCCTTTTTCATGGCTAATGCCTAAATTAGGCACAACTATCGCGACTTTAACAAAGCGATTTCGATGCTGACTGTATCTTTCAATCAATTTCCAGTAAACTGATTTCATCTTATTTAATAACCAAACACTTTACCCATGCGTTTTAAATCCATCATGTTTCTGTTGTTTCTAACAGGAGCGCTTTTTGGGCAAAACTGTGAGATTTTTGACCTGCAAGCAGACATTATCTCCACCAGCCCAGTGACCAATTGTACTTATTTCGTAAAATTGGACTTTAAGCACTCTGGCGGAACCAACCAATTCACCGTTACCGGCAATGGCATCAACTACGGCACCTTCCCGTACAGCCAAAATCCGGTCACCCTCGGCCCATTCAACGCTCCGGCAACCACAACGAACCTCGAATTTGTTGTCTCCGATGCCGTTTTGGCCAATTGCTCCGATCAAACCATCGTAACGGTTACCAGTTGCATCGCTTCTCCCTGCGAAATTAAAGACCTCATGGTCATCGCAGATAGCTGCAGCACCGATAGTACCTACTTCGCAACCATTGACTTTGACGTCATTACGTCGCCCGCATCTACAGATTCTTTTGTCGTTTACATCAACAGTACTCAATTTGGCGCCTATAAACTTTCCGAATTACCCCTCGAAATCCCCGAATTCCCATGGGGCGGCGGCTCGGTAGATACCGTGCGAATTTGCCTGCTTACCCCACCCTCCATCGTACCTTGTTGTGTAGATAGTAAAGTAAACGTACCAGATTGCCTCAATCCGTGCCTGCTCAAAGACCTGAGCGTAGTAGCAGACAGTTGCAATTCCGATAGTACTTTCCGACTCACCATCAACCTGTCTGTAACCGATTCAACGGCTTCGGATTCAATCGACTTGTACGTTGACGGCGATTTGTTCGGTAAATATGCCGCAAATGCATGGCCGCTCACCATCGACTCCTTCCTTTGGAATGGCCTGATTTATGCTAATATTAAGGTGTGCGCGGGCGATTCACTCTTCTCTTGCTGTAAAGAGGTAAATTTCCTGGCACCTGATTGCTTGCCTTTCGCCCCATGTGAGGTTACCACGATCTCCCTCGAAGCAGGTTCGTGCAGTGGCGATAGCACCTACAGCGCTAAAGTATTCTTCAATGCAACTAATCCGGGCAATGGCACGTACACGGCCTCTGTGAATGGGGTGTTGATTGATACCTTCCCGCTCACCAATCTTCCACTCGAACTGGATAGCCTCACCTGGAATGGTGATTCTACCCTGCTTATTCAAATTTGCATCGGCGCGGATACCATTACACCCGGTACCGTGGCTTGTTGCTTGCAGGATACCTTCCCTGTCCCAGCTTGCCTTACAGACAAACCTTGCAGCTTGTATGACCTGGTCGTTGATCCAGGTGCATGCGGCCCCAACAACGACTCTACGTACTCCTTGGTATTGAATTTCCTGGTGAAAAACCCAGGCGATTCTACGTTTGTTGTTTTTAATACATTCGGGGATGTCATAGACACCTTTGCACTCAGCCAGTTGCCCCTGACCATCCCTGATTTTAAATGGGGCGGCGGACAAAAAGATGAACTGAGGGTATGTATCACCGATAGCTTGAGTTGCTGCCAAACCGTCGAGTTTGATGCGCCGGATTGCCTGCCTTTCCCGTGTGAAATCACCGCTTTAAAAGTAGAGGGCGATTCTTGCACCAGCGACAGCACCTTCCGCGTGGTGATCAATTTTGAAGTAAACAACCAGCCCGACTCAACCTTCGTGGTATCGGTAGGAAATAGCAACTTTGGCCCTTACAACATCAGCCAACTGCCCCTGACCATCAATAATTTCCCGTCAGGAAACGACACATTCGTTGATGTAACGGTTTGTATTGCCAATGCAGACTCTACCGCTTCGGACTGTTGCAAAACAAAAGAAGTGAAATTGCCCGATTGTAGCCCAAACAACGATTGTGATATTATTGGACTCGCCATTGAAACCGGCGATTGCGCGAGCGACAGTACCTACACCTTGTTCTTTAATTTCCAATCGGTGAATGCGCCGTCTGATAGCGTGTTGGTATCTGCCAACGGTACGGCATTCGGTATATACCCGGCAACCGCTTTCCCGGTAAAAGTGCTGAACTTCCCTTGGGGCGGTGGCGATAAAGATAAAGTAACCGTTTGTTACATCGACTCTACCGGCGCTGCAACCAGCTGCTGTGCAAGCAAGGAGTTTTTCCCGCCCGATTGTATTACCAACAATGGCCCTTGTGAAATTTATGACCTCGCCGTCGAAACCGATTCTTGCACTTCCGACAGCGCTTACATCATCGTGGTGAATTTCCAGGTAAATAATGCACCAGGTAATGAGTTTTCCCTGTACGCAAATGGTACCTTTTTCGGTTCCTACAACCTGAATCAATTGCCGCTTACCATCACCAACTTCCCGTACAATGGGGGGCAAAATGATGTCGTAAAAGTATGTTTTGATAATTCAAACTGCTGTGCAACGAAGGAATTCCCTGTGCCAAATTGCCTCTTTAACAATCCTTGCAGCATCGACGACCTCACGGTGATTACAGGCGACTGCACCGGCGATAGCACGTACGTGGTAAAAGTCAACTTCCAGGCGGCCAATCCTCCCGGAAATGTATTCAAATTGTTTGCAAACGGCGTGCTGTTTGGCACCTATGAATTGAGTCAGTTGCCCCTCACCATCCAAAACTTCCCATGGAATGGTGGCCTAGCGGATGTGATAAAAGTGTGTTTCGATAATGCAACAACCTGCTGTGAATCCATAGAATTTGCCGTGCCAGACTGCCTGACCAACGACGATTGCGAAATCAGCAATTTGGAAGTGTTCACATTCGATTGCACCGGCGATAGTACCTATGTTGTAAAAATCAACTTCCAGGCACAAAATCCACCAAGCGACTCGTTCCAGGTTTACGCCAATGGTCAACCACTCGGATTTTACACCCTAGCGCAATTGCCACTCACGATCAATAATTTCCCATGGAATGGTGGTGCAAATGATGTGGTTAAAGTGTGTTTCGACAATGCAACGACCTGCTGCGAAACCAAAGAGTTTGCCGTGCCAGATTGCCTGACCAACAACAATAATTGCGAAATCAGTAATTTGGAAGTGTTAACAGGCGATTGTACAGGTGACAGCACCTATGTCGTTAAAATCAGTTTCCAGGTACAAAACCCACCAAGCGATTCCTTCCAGGTTTACGCCAATGGTCAACCAATCGGGTTTTATACCCTCGCGCAATTACCCCTTACCATCCAAAACTTCCCATGGAACGGTGGT
>CAIVGO010000039.1 GCA_903905445.1 uncultured Bacteroidota bacterium | reverse complement strand
GCCACCGCTGCATACCCCGCAAGCACCACCACTGTTACAATGTGCGCAGTAATTGCAGGTCGTGCATGCGCCACAATAAGCGGAGCCGGAACACCGACCGCAAACTACCGGTTTGGTAAATTTAATAGGTAAACCATTGAAGAATACCAGGCTACTGAATAAAACGAATACCAGGTTTTTCATTTTCTAAGTTTGCTTATGGTAAAATCTGCAAGTGCGATGCCAAGAAGATTAAACCTGCTTTTGCACATATTTAAAAAATCAAGGAGCAAAGCTTATGCCAGACGTGTCCAAAACAGCCCCACATCCCTAAAACTCCTGACAAGTAATATTTACAATTTGCAGGCTTGAAATCGCTCGAACCTTCGCATTCATAATATTTGCCTCAAACAATGATACGATTTCAGCCAATTTATTCGTATACTGGTCTACTTCCATTCCTTGTGCAAGCTACGAATGGGGTAAAACAAACAGTACAGTTAAAATCAGTTTATGCATGGTTTTCGTTTTTAAAAAATAGTGATCAAATCTAATTACAACTTTGGTCGCTCGGGAAGTCAAATTAAAAGTATCTCATTGCCCTTACATCAAAACTGTTATTTTTGTCCGTAGCGCCTGGTGTAGCATATATATTATTATTATAATTTTGAATTTGGTAATACCAAGAAGAAGCATTAGAATATTCACTTGAACTTGAAAAAATATAATAACTATTTGAAAACCCTCCCAAATTATTTAAATATAAACCCGGATATAAAGTAATTATTTCATCTAAAGAAGGTAAAAACCAATCATCAAAAACTATCCCACCATCAACAACGCTATAATCATCACAAATTTTTGCAGCGGAAAATGTTTCATTGCAATTTTGTAAAATAGCACCAGTATTGACAGCGCCAGTGCCTATTACGATTCCACTTGCGCCAGTTTGTGTATTTTCACAACCATACTGTGCATAACCAATAGACCCATTAGAAATAATCAACCCATGTTCTCCTGTACTATCAATATAACAAATAATCCCTCCCTGATAAGCCTGCCCAATGGCAACGGGGAAATTCGTGGTTTTAAACATAATTTCAGTTCCATAGGCCGTACCAACATTATTCGTCGCATAAGGCCTCAGGTAATAAGTGGTCAAAGGAGATAAGCCTGTCGGCATACTGGTAAAATCACCAGAACCAGTTCCATCTATTGTTTTGGAATTGCTGGTGTTTGGGTTCGGACTCGTACTCCAACACACCCCACGCTCGGTGATATTTGCTCCACCATCGTTGGTGATGTTGCCACCCGATTGTGCGCTGCTCAGGGTGATGTAAATAACGGGCTTACCGGTAAGTGTAGGTAAGGTAGTGGTAGTGGTAAAACCTTGCGGTTGTCCATAAGCAGTACCCGCGCTGTTGATGGCGTAGGCGCGTACATAATAAGTCTTCCCTGGTAGCAAATTGCTCAAACTACTGCTAAAAGTGCCGGTACCGGAGCCATTGATGGTTTTGCTGTTAAACAGCGTTGGGTCGGGGTTAACACTCCAACATACACCCCGCGCAGTAACCGCACTACCTCCTTGGCTGCTCACATTGCCACCGCCAGTTGCAGTAGTGGCCGAAATATTTGAGATTGGATCTGTGCTAACTGTCGCATAGGTAACCGCGGTGGTAAAACTCACCTGCGCGCCATAGCCGGTACCGACGGAATTGGTGGCATAAGCCCGCACATAATAGGTGACGCCCAGGGTAAGTCCGGTCATCGAACCAGAAAAGCCGCCGTTGCCCGCGCCAATGGCTAATTTGTTGTCGTTGATGGTAGGACTAGGACTAGTGCTCCAGCATACACCCCGCTCGCTTACATTTTGTCCACCATTGTTGGTGACGTTACCGCCTCCATTTGCGGAGGTTTGGTCGATATTGCTTACCAAACTAGTGGCTACGCTGGGCACATTGTAGGTGGTGGTAAAGGTGTATAAGTTGCCATAGCCAGTTTCTCCGTTGTTGGCAGCATAGGCGCGTACGTAATAGGTGGTGCCCGGACTAAGGTTTGTGAGCGTACTAGTGAAGGGTGTACTACCTGTGCCTTCAGAGGTAATTCCTTGGTAACTATAAATATAAGGGATATTTGAACTGCTCCATATTACCCCTTTGGAGCCAATATCCGCGCCCCCATTGTTGGTAATGATACCACCCGAAACGGCCGTGGTGGCTGCAATGGAACTGATGATATTGGTAGTTAAGGTTGGGGCTGCGCCTAAAGTGGTGAAAGTACGTTCTTCACCATAAGCAGTGCCTGCAATGCTGGTAGCGTAGGCCCGAACGTAGTAGAAAGTGCCAGACGACAAACCATTAAAATAAAAATCGAAAAAACCGCTTCCACCACCATAATTATTTCTGTAATCGGCAATGGTTGGATTGGGTGTCGTACTCCAGCAAAGTCCTCTTTCTGTGATGGTAGCGCCGCCGTCATTTGTAATATTGCCGCCACCATATGCATAGTAAGTGTAAATATTTGAGATTGGATTTGTGCTCAATGTCGCCAAAACAGGAATGGTGGTAATAAACGTCTCCTCCTGCCCATAACCTGGTCCGGCTGCGGTAATGCCAAAAGCGCGCACATAATAAGTGTTACCTTGTTGCAAATTACTCAAGGCGCTGCTGAAAGGTCCTGTGCCGCCACCTTCATACGTCCGTTCGCTACCATTGTAGGTTGGATTGGGGCTGGTGCTCCAGCAAACTCCACGGTCGGTTACCGGATTGCCGCCATCGCTGGTGATTACCCCACCGGAGTTGGCATTGGTTGCGGTTACATTGGTAGTCAGGTTGGTGGTCACGCTGACTGGCAACAAGGTTTGGAAAGAAATTTCATTGCCATAGGCGGTACCGATACTATTGGTAGCAAATGCCCTTACATAATAAGCAGTACCTGCGGTCAGGCCCGTAATACTTTCGGCAAAGGAACCGACTCCGCCATTGTTTTCTGATTTTGAATCATTGATGGTGGGATTCGGGGAGGTACTCCAACAAATACCGCGGGTGATAATCGCCACAGCCCCATCCGAATTAACCTGACCAAAACCTGTGGCGGAAGTGACAACAATGTTCCCCACCGGGTTGGTAATTACGGCAGGAATTGTTGGTGGTGGAATGGTAAAATTATATTCTGCACCATAAGTTGTTCCGGCCCCATTAGTTGCATAAGCCCTCACATAATAGGTTTCTCCGCTATTCAAGCCAGTCAGGGAACTGGTGTAGTAACCAGCACCCGAACCATCTTCTGTTTTGTTGTCACTGACCGTTGGAATAGGTGTAGTGCTCCAACAAACACCACGGGCCGTGACTGGCGACCCACCGTCACTTGAGATATTACCACCTGATGTAGCAGCAACCTGTGTAACACTATAAGGAACAGTTGTGGTAATTTCTGGAGCAGTAACCTGGGTGGTGATGGTGTGCAGGTTGCCATAGCCGTAATCGCTATAACTTTTACCATAGGCACGTACAAAATAAGTGGTACCAGGAGAAAGGTTGGAGAGCGTACTTGTAAATGGTGCATCTCCGGCACCTTCATTGGTATGATTATCATAATAACTTGGGACATTATTGGCACTCCAACAAATCCCCTTTTCAGTGAGCGTAAATCCACCATTGTTTACAACTACCCCGCCTGTTACTGCACTAGTTGCAGTGATGTTGGTTGGATTGTTGGTGCTTAAAATGGGAGGCGCTCCTTGTGTTGTAAAGGTAAGCTCAGCACCATAGGCGGTTCCTGCTATATTAGTTGCATAAGCTCTTACATAATAAGTAGTTGCGGGAAGCAAATTATACATACTCGCATAAAAACCGCCTATTTGCGCTCCTGTATTAACTTTAAAGTTGGAAATAGTGGGATTAGGAATGGAATTCCAACAAACACCGCTTTGCAGCAATTGGGCAGTTCCGATACTAGTGACAATTCCCACTGTTGCTGCTTGATCACTGGTAATATTAACTACATCAGAAGTAATAACTACTGGTAAATATGGCGTAATTGTGCTAAAAGTTTGTTCATTACCATAGGCTGTACCAGCAGCAGTAGTAGCAAAAGCACGCAAATAATAGGTGGTATTGGGTGTAAGACTGGTCATATCAAGACTAAACGATCCAAGGCCGCTCCCGGCAGACTGCACCGAATTGTTGATGGTAGGACTTGGGTTGATACTCCAACAAATACCACGGTTATTTACAAAACTTCCGCCATCGCTCACAACGGTACCACCCGAACTTGCCGTAGTAGCCAATATGTTGTACACAATGCTGGTGGAAAGAATGGGCAGGGTGAGCGTAGTAATGCTTAATTCACCCCCATACACCGTACCCACACTATTCGTAGCATAAGCCCGTACATAATACGTGGTGTTCTGGTTCAAACCGGTAATGCTGGAACTAAACACACCTGTTCCCGTTCCATTCACCGTTTTAGTATCCGCGATAGTGGGGTTGGGGCTGGTGCTCCAACACACGCCACGGGCGGTTACGGCTGCGCCGCCATCTGTGGTTACATTACCACCGCTTTGTGCTGTGGTGGCCGTGATGCTGCTCAAGGCAGTAGTGCTGATGCTCGGCAATTGAGGTGGAAGCGTTGTGAAGTTCTCCTCCGCGCCATAAATAGTACCTACTGCATTGATGGCATAAGCCCGAACGTAATACGTGGTTGCGGGAATCAACGATGTGAGATCAAACGTGTATGTTCCATTGTTGAAATTAGCGGTATTCACCTTGGTATCGGCCGTAGAAGGATTCGGATTGGTACTCCAGCAAACCCCTAATTCGGTGAGCGGGCTGCCACCATTTCCGATCAATGTACAACCAATGCGCGCACTGGTTATGGTAATATTGGAAGGTGTGGTCGTAGCAACCATGGGATAGTCCAGGGTAGTAAAACTCAATTCCGGGCCATAAGCAGTACCCACTGCATTTACGGCATAAGGCCGCACATAATACAGGGCGCCTGGCGTTAGTCCATTGATATTACCCGAAAAAGCACCTTCCCCGCTCCCGGTATTGATCACCTGATCATTGGTGGTGGGGGTGCTGTTGAGGCTCCAACAAATGCCGCGCTCTGTGATCATAGAGCCGCCATCAAACACAACGGATCCTTGGAATTGAGCCGTTACGGACCCAATATTGCTGACAGTAGCACTTAAACCGGTCGCAATGGTGGCCGGAAGGGTGGTAAAGGAAATCTCGTTGCCATACATCAACCCGGCGCTGTTCTCAGCATAAGCGCGTACGTAATAGGTTGTACTTGCACTCAAGTTGTTTATACCAACCTGAAAATTAGATAAGACTCCTGGTACGGGTGTATTGTTATTTGCAGTGGTCGGATTCGGATTGGTGGACCAACAAAATCCCCTGGTAAGCACGATACTGCCTCCATCAAAACTAATGACACCTGATAAATTCGCTTGTTCTATCCCAATATTCGTAACGGCAAGGGTCGTCACCGTTGGCGCACAAGCACCCCATTGCGGCACGCCATTGCAATACACCAAGGGCTGTCCTTGTTGTCCGCTGGGCAATAACATCCATGTGTTGCCATTCCAATACATCATATCACCCGTTTGAGTGCCGCTGGGTAAGCTGGCTTTGCGCCACTGGGTACCATCGTAATACCAAAAGCCCGTGTCTCCATCGGTTTGGTAAATGGTCAGTCCTGCCGCGGGAGCAACAATGGCCTCTTTTTGCGCGGCCGTCATCCGGGGCATCAACATGCCCTTGCTGTTGCTTTCCATTTCAAGTACCGCGCTGGGCTGCAATACGGTCGGATTGTCGCCCAATTTAATTTGAGCAAACAGGGTTGTAGTAAATCCTAAAAAGCATAAAACGCTGAGGAGTAAAATATTTTTCATAGTTGAAGTATGTTTTCAGAAAGTACACCGGCTTTTAATCGCAGCCCATTGCACTTTCTGGTGTGATGCATGTTGTGGATGATAAAGGTTAGCGTTCCAGCCAGATCATTTTTCGGATGGCATGATCCTGTGCGGTGCTCAGCTGATAATAATAAATGCCCGGCGCACCCGAAAACTGTGCGGTGCCATCCAGCCAAATATTGTTGTAGCCTTTATCAAAATCTCCTTGTTTGCGGTAAACCACTTTGCTGTTTTCATCAAAAATGGTCAGCGTGGCTTGTGTGGCCGCCGGCAAATGGAAACGAATATTTGTTTTTTGCAAAAATGGATTCGGCTGGTTCTGGTACAATTCAAAACCGATGCCTGCCAGCGTTTGGGTAGTGCCTTTATTAAACAGCAAGGCTATTTCCATTTTTGACCCTGTCTGGTAGGCTTCTGCCGGGGTGATGGAACTGGAAACACTGATGCAACTGCTGAGCAAAGCATGCTTACGCGGTCGAATGCGCAAGGTAAAGGGAACCTGTGCCTCCGCACCATCTACCGAAACGGTCATGGCCTGTTCAAAAATAGCGTAATGCCCTGGTTTTAAACCTGTTACCTCCAGTATTTCGACATCCTTGGTAAGCAGGGTGAATTGGTAACCTTGCAGGTATAAACTTGGCGTGATATGTACCGTTGTTACAGCACCAGCTTTTAAATCCTGTTCTGCCAATTCAAAAGTGCATACTGGTGCTGCCCGATCGGCTGAAACCATGTAGGCGTTGGCAATCGCATTGTTGTTGACATCCCCAATTTTTACAGCGATAAAATCTTCCAGCACTTGATCCGATTGGAGGTTGGCCAGCGATTTATTTTCAGGGAAACTTGCCTGGAACGGATTGTCCACGTTCGGGAATACATACGCCTTATCCACAAAGCGCCAACTGGTATTGTTGGGCAGTTTGTCATAAATACCCAGGATGAGTTTGCGCAATTCAACGATATCAAAGCTGGTAACCGAATTGGATTTGTTTGCGTCGGCTGCAATGATTTTATACGGACTTCCCAGCGATTCAATGCCTAAAATATGTTTAGAGATCAACACCAAATCGTAGGTGGATACGCCGTTTAAAGGATTATCATCTTTTAAAGGTGTCAAACTGGCATTGCTCGACTTGGGAATACCATTAAAATGATACAAGCCCAGTTGGTCCGACATGGTGGTGAAAGAGAAACTTGGAATGGCGTTGCCACTTCCGGCAATTTCAACACTCGCTTCCAATAAACCATTGGCCATTTCGGTCGCCAACACGCCGCTTACTTTTGCAGCATTGGGGTCGGACGGACAAACGCCAGCATTGTCTTGCACAATTACATAGGTTTCACAATAGTCGGCATTACCCGCAAGGTCTTTTGCCCAAAGTTGTACGGTTTGGGTACCCAGATCGGCGCAGGAAAATTGAACACTTGCATCCAAGGGGAAGCCATTACCTGCCCCACTTTTACGGATACCCAATTGGATCAACGCTTCCGGGGTACAGTTATCGCTGACATACTGCACAAAATCACTGGCCCAAAGGGTTATGGTGCCATCCGGCATCAGGTTTACGCTCAATCCATTCAAACATACAGCGCTCGGCTTTTTGCAATCTTTGATTTCAAAGGCTTCGGTGCAGTGGCTTTCGTTACCGCATCCGTCGGTTACGATCCATTCGATTTTATGTTTTCCATACGGCAATTCGGGCTGCAGGTATTGTCCGGGTGTTTGCTGGGTATTCCAGGATACGGTAGCCGTTTTATTGGCACCTGCAAGGTTGGTTTTTAACCCAAACTGGTACAATTGCGCAACGGGTAAATTTCTGTGGTCAAAAACATGCAAATCCCCTCCTTGATAGTTTGGCGTGGATGCGTTGTTTTGCAAAATAGCCCCGGGTGGTGGCGGATTCAAACTATTGATCACCGTTTCCTGTATGCCATCTCCATTCAGGTCCATCCATAACAAATAATGGATACTTACCGAAGGCCCCGTACAAGCATCCGTAGTCGTAATGCTTAATGCAATGGGGCCTTCGCACAAATCGTGTTGCGCCAACTGAGCATCATAGAAATAGGGAGCGTTCCAAAGTTGATTGCTGTTGGGGCTAACATCACAAAATGCGATCAAAGTGTCGGTGCAGGTCAACATAGGGTCCTGCGTATCCTGAATTTTGATGATTTGTTTGTATTTATAACAATTGGCGTTCAGTGCCCAATAAATGGAATAATTGGTGGCAACAGGATCGGTGGCATTTACTTTTACCACCGTTGGTGTCCAGGGCGCTGCGGTTCCAGCTGGCGCAATTACGACACCGGGCAAATTAGAGGGGTGGTTGGTAATAGCGTTGGGTGACGGATTGGGCACCTCAATACAGGGCAAATTGGGATTGTAAGTACACCAATTAATGATGGTCCAATGACGCTCGATTTTGAAACAGGCATCCGGAACTACGGTAAAGATGTTATCTTCAAAGGAAACGCCTAACAATTCGCAATTTTCACCAAAGAAAACCGGCGCTCCAAAATTGCCCGTTCCATCACAGGTGCTCACGATCACATCATTGGGGAATCGCAGCAAGTAATCCTGTTTATATTCCACCACAATGCGTTGGCTGCATTGACTGGATTGTCCATGGCAATCGAAAGCCCGAAAAGTGCGCGTGATGGTTCCTTTATTACAAACGGTATCAAACTGGGTGAAATTGGCTATTTGAATTAAACCGCATTGGCCTAAATACACATGGCTTGTATCCAGGCAACAATTATCCGCAATATTGGGCAAACCATAAGTGCTCAACCCCGGATCAAAACTTTCACAACCAACCGTAATATTGGCCGGTGGGATACATACCGGTTTGATCTTATCCTGCACGGTTACCTGGACCATACATTCGCTGTAAATGGGCGCTCCATTTTGATCTACCACAGTATTGCCATTCAAATCAATCTGATAAATGCGAAGTATTACAGTCTGGGTAGTACCCACTTCAAAGCAATAAAATTTGATAGAATCCTGCTCCGAGGTAGCCCTTGCAATTTCGCAACTATCCAATTGCAAGATTTCGGCACTGAAAGGTTCCATCCTGCGTACTGTAAATTTCAAGGAGTTGCATTGATCAAAAGAGCCATCATCAAAGGTATTGGCCTTGATCCAAGTAATTCCTCCGCCCTGGCAACCGTTTCCATTGCCATAACAATCCAACGGATCATCGAGTCCAATGGATGCAATCGTATATTGATCACAGGCCGCTAAAGGTGGGACATAATCCCGTACGGTAAGTCTATAAGAAGCACTTGAAGTATTTCCGCAATTATCTTCTGCTTGGTAAATAACCGTGTGGGTGCCAACCGGTATACAAGGACTTAGGCCAAACACGCCCAAGGTGTCATAATTTTCGTTATTGATCCCTTGTAAGGGTTGCAAGGTTCCGGTAAATGGCAGGAAGTTGGTTTGTTCGCCGGTGTAAGGATCAAAAACGACAATAAACCCACTTACGTTATTGATTTTTGAGCAATCATCGGCCAGTTTCACCGGGGGCAATGGCACGGTAGCGCAACAACTTAAAGGATCTGTTGAAACCGTAATATTGGGAAGCGACAACAGACTCGGTACACCGATATCTTGTACTTTAATGGTTTGTATATGCACCACCGGATTTAGCCCAGCTGCGGCACTGGTACAACCATCCAGTACCGACCATTTTCGACGTATTTTATAGGTCCCATCACAAATTGGAAATAATACGTCTTCATAAAACACATCTACATCACAGGCAATGGATGTTTGGAGTTTCCAATCCTGACCATAAGCCGAAAAATAAGGTGTTCCGGTTTGGGCAGGTTCGGTATTAATTAAATCGGCACAATTGATTGTCAGGTCGGAAGGAAAAACAACCGACGCTGTTTGGATACGTTTAAAATACAAAGTTTGAATACAGGTGCTGGAATTGTTCGCGGCATCCTTTGCGGTCCATATTCTCGTTACATATCCACTAAGATCTTCTATTCCATTGTAAATTACACCACATGGTAGATCATTGTACAGGTCCACATAACTGAGGGTAAAACTGGAACAATCCGTCACCGCAGGATAAGCCGTGGCTAGCCCCAACACATTTTGAAGCGCTGCCGGGGTATAATCGGTGATTGGACAAAATAAAGTCAGGTCGGTACAACTTATTTGAGGATTTATTTTGTCTTCTATTTTAATGCTACCCCAGCATTTGTTGCCACTTACTAAATGAGTTACCCGGACTTGATAGGTTTGTCCGAGGTCACTTGCATTAATGGTTCCGGGTTCCCAGGGTCCATTGCCAAGGGGTAAGGTTTTGTCCACTTCAAGCGTATAATCATCGTAACAACCATAATTTCCCTGTAAAATCATTTGCGGGGTAATGGTTGTTGCGCAATCTGCCTCCAGGGAAACATTGACTAAGTTGTTGCAAGTCAACTGACTGGGCGTAGCAATGACATTGACCGTTTGGGAAACCTGTTGGATGCAGCCTGCATC
>CAIVGO010000038.1 GCA_903905445.1 uncultured Bacteroidota bacterium | reverse complement strand
TGCATGGTTCCGCAGCGGAGTTAACAAGTTTCAAAGTAGATCAGGGTGACAATAAAGCCAAAGCCGATCAAAATTGGCCGATTCTACGTGCTAAATTTCCACAGGGGAAAAGTGGCTATGATAAAATTCCAACCACCCACAAATAAAAAAAATGAAAACGATATTCTTTCTCCTTGCCGGGCTCTTGCTTGCATTGCCGGCAAAAACACAAGTAATACAAACCACCACGCTTACCCTCGAAGGCGCCCAAAAAGTCATAGATGCGGCCATCGTTTATGCCAAAGCCAACCAATCACCCGGCGGCTCCATTGCAGTGGTGGATGCCGGCGGCCACCTGCTGATGTTTGAACGGTTAGATGGCTCTTTCCCCGCATCTGCCACAGTTGCAATTGAAAAAGCCCGCACCGCAGCCCTGTTTCGCGCAGAAAGTAAAAAACTCGAAGATGCCATCAATGGCGGCCGTGACGCGTTGATCACGGTAGGGTATACCTTTCTGCAAGGGGGCGTTCCCGTCCTGTATAATGGACAAATTGTGGGTGCCATTGGAGTAAGCGGCGCAAAATCGGCCGATCAGGATCGGGAAATTGCCACTGCCGGAGCGGCCGTTTTATTGAAATAACCCTTTTCTGAAACAAACGCTCCAAGCACCTAATATCCAAACAATGAAACAGATACCGCTTATTTCAATCCTGCTCGTCCTTTTGAGCACCCAATTTTTGTCAAAAGCCAGCGCCCAGGAACACCGCGATTTGGCCATCGGACAAGCGGCTGCCATCGCCGACCTGCGCACGCAAGAAGGTGTGCGTGCGCTGAACGCTGTCTGGAAATTCCAGGAAGCCAACATTGTCGAAACCACCTTCAAACGCCCTGGCCCAAGTACACAGGATCCCTTACCCTTGTACCCGACAGGTGCAAATGGGACGACCCACGCTTTGTCGCCCAAAGCCAGTGCCGCCAATTTTGAGGATAAAGCCTGGGAAACACTGGATCCAACGACCCTGGAAACCCGACGCGGAACTGGATTATTGTCTTTCGTATGGTTTCGAATAAATATTACCATACCCGAGAAGTTAGGTAGTTTTCAAACACCCGGCACAACGGCCATGCTTGAAATCGTTGCAGATGATTATTCCGAAATTTTTGTCAACGGAAAGTTATCCAAGGCCTTAGGCCAAACAGGCGGGGGAGCCATCTCTGGTTGGAACACGCGCAACAGGGTGTTACTTACCCAGGATGCTAAACCCGGACAACAATTTCAGATTGCAATTTTGTGCGCAAACGCGCCTTTTGCCGATTTGCCGGAAAATTACATTTGGATCCGCTCAGCGACCGTTGATTTTTACAAATCAATGCCCTCCGCATATCCGGATGCTCAAAACCTGGGGCGTCTGGAGCAAATTGAAAAGTCATTCGACAATGTGGTAGCACCCGATGCAAAATTGGAAAGATTGGCCACCGGGTTTCAATTCACGGAAGGGCCGGTTTGGCATCCAGATGGTTTTCTGTTGTTTAGCGATCCAAACACCAATGTGATTTATCGTTATGAGCCTGCAACGCAAAATGTTTCGGTATATATGACGAAAAGTGGTTATACCGGGTTTGATATTGGAGATTACCACCAGCCAGGTTCCAATGGATTGGCCATTGATGCGGAGGGCCGGCTGATTGTTTGCCAACACGGCAATCGCAGGGTAATTCGCCACGAAACCAAAGGCCCGATTACCGTGCTTTCTGACAATATTCAAGGGCAAAAGTTGAACAGCCCCAATGACCTGGTG
>CAIVGO010000037.1 GCA_903905445.1 uncultured Bacteroidota bacterium | reverse complement strand
TACCTTTGACTCCAATCCTTTTTTGGGGCCAACCATGTATCCTTTTACCATGAAAGCAAATTTCCTCCTCCTGTGCGCTATGTTATTCGGCGCAATTGCTGCATTTGCCCAAAATCAGGGCGTACTCACCGGACAAGTATTTGACAAAAACGGCCTGCCGCTTGCTTATGCCACCCTGCAATTAGAAGGCAGTGTACAAGGCACCATCAGCGACGAGCAAGGGGTATTTTTGTTAAAAGTCGATGCAGGTAATTACAACCTGGTGGTAACGTATATCGGTTATGCCCCTGTAAAACAAGCCGTGGTGGTTGCCGCCAATGCAGAAACCAAACTGACGGTAAAATTAACCGAGGAAAATACGGCCCTTAACGTAATTGAAGTATCGGGCGTACGCGCCAAAACAGCCTCCGCTACCCGCACCCTCCTGGAGGTAAAAGATATTCCGCAAGCTATTGTGGTGATTGGACAAAAAACGATCAAACAACAAGCGGCATTTGACTTAACCACCCTTACGCGCAACATCAGCGGACTCAATTTTACGGGCAATTACAGCGGCGCAGGCTCGTATCAGTTTTTTAATGCGCGCGGCTTTGATCTTGTCAATTCGCAAAACTTCCGCTGGAATGGCATGATGATCTGGAACCTGGGCAACAATTACGCCGACAACATTGAACAAGTGGAGTTTTTAAAAGGCCCAACTTCTATTTTGTTTGGCGACGTTGCGCCGGGCGGTGTCTTGAATTTTTCTACTAAAAAACCGTTGGCCGATTTTTATACGGCCGTCGATTTGAAAATCGGACAATGGAACCTGATTCGTCCGGCATTCGATATTTCCGGTCCGCTTAACAAAAGCAAAACCCTGCGTTACCGCGTCAATACTTCTTACCAGAAAGAGGAGAGTTTTCGCAACAAGGTGGAATCAGAACGTTATTTTGTAGCCCCGACGATTGCCTGGGACATCACGCCGCGCCTTTCATGGAATGTGGAAGCCGTGCTCCGCAACTCCACTGCTTCCGATGATCCGGGCCTCGTATCGCCCGATGGTACGGTGGCTGGCCTGGATCGGCTCGACCCAAAATTGTACCTCAGCGAGCCCACCCGGAAGTACAAATACAAAGACCAAAGTTACTTTTCTACCCTGACCTATCGTTTGGGCGACACCTGGCGCTTGCGCAGCGTGTTTTTTTACGGCAACACCAAAAACCGCCCTTGGGGTATTTGGCCCGATGCACCGGATGAAGATGGCAACCTGCAACGCAATGAATACGGGTACAACCAGGGCCTGAAAAACCTTTCGACCACCCTGGATGCATATGGCAGCTTTTACACCGGCCGCATCAAACACAACCTTTTAGTCGGTTTGGAATACCAGCGCTCCCGTTTTCGCTACACCAACGAAGGGTATCTCGACTCTTTAGACCAAAACAACCTTTATAATATCGTGTACAACCAGGTGCCGGATGTTGCGCCTTTGGAAACGCCGTATTTGCCTTTTGTATCCGTGATTGATCGTGCCGGTATTTATATGCAGGATCAAATGATGTTTTTGCACGAAAAATTACACCTGCTCGTAGGCGTACGCGCGGGCCTGACCACCCAGGGCAACCAATACAAAGCCGATGAATTGCCGGGCACCGATTACGAAGGGTATGAAGATGATTTGGTGACGGTAAATGTGCTCACGCCGCGTATTGGGTTGGTGTACAAACCCAAAGAATGGGCATCCGTTTATGCCTCCTATGCGCAAGGGTATGAAGTCAACTCGCCCGATATTTTTGCTTTAAATTACTTGGATTTTTCCAATCCGCCCGCGACCCGCAGTGCGCAGGTAGAATTGGGCACCAAAGCAAGCATTTTGCAAAATCGCCTGGGTTTGAGTCTCACCCTGTTTCAAATCGATAAAAAAGACCCGTACGGATTTGTGTACCTAGACCCCGCCAATCCGAATTACGATGAATACAATGTGTACTACGATGGCCACCATCGCAGCCGCGGCATTGAGTTGGATGTAGATGGCAAAATTACGCCCTGGCTTTCCGTAACAGCGGGTGCGGCTTATACGGATACCGAAGTATTGGAAGATCCGGGTTACCCAAGCGGCAACCGCCTGCCCAATGCGCCACGTTACACCGGCAATATCTGGTTGAATTTTGAGCCGGTACAGCACTTGAAAGGCCTGACTTTAGGCGCGGGCTATTTTTACAAAAACCGGTTTTTCTCCAGCATCAACAACGATCCGAACCTGGAGGTGCCCAACAGTTTCACCATCGATTTGGCGGCGGGTTATCAGTTCAAGCGCTTTGGTGCACAATTGAACGTTACCAACATCACCAATCAGGTAAATTATCTGAATCCGTGGGTATTCAACCTGTTCGAGGTGCAGCCGTTGCGTCGTTTTGTATTAACCCTTTCTTATAAGTTTCAGCGGTAGTACGACGTAGGAATTTAGTCCAACTTTTCTACTTCTACGTGAAGCTTCTCAAAAGAAATTGACTGCCAAATATTCAATGGTTTTTTGGCACAATTAAAAATAAGTGCCAAAAATTTGACTTTTATAAAATGGGCTACTTAACTTTGATGTCAGAAAAAAATAGGCATGAAAGAAAAAATGAAAGATTCTATTTCGGCTGCATTTGGTAAAAAGAAGGCCCTTGCCAGAGAGGATCTACTCAAGTGGCTCCATGAGGTATATCCTGAAGCATCAGGCAAAACGCTAGCCTGGCGGATCTCAGACCTTAAAAGTCGTGGAATAATAGACAGCCCTGGTCGTGGCGTTTACCGTTTGGAGCAAGGGACACCATTCCTACCTATTCTAGGGAATTTAGCAAAGCGTATTGCATTGCTTTTGGCGCGTGAGCTTCCATTGGTAAAATCTTGCATCTGGGAAACCCGTTGGATCAGCAATTGGATGGAATTACAGCCTCCTTATAATTGGACGATCGTAGAGACTGAAAAGGAAGTATTAGAATCTGTTTTCACAAGTCTAACAGGATTATCTAAAAAAGTATTTCTTGATCCTGACCAGAAAGTAGTAGATTTATACATACTACCATTAAATGAGGCTGTTATCGTCAAGCCATTGCGCTCTGAATCTCCGACATTCCCGATTGGGAAAATCACCTCCGCTGCACCTGAGAAGATACTGGTAGATATCATTGCAGAGCCAGACCTCTTTCGTGCACAACAGGGAGAACTTGATCGCATTTATGCCAATGCATTTAAGGAAGTACGGATTAACCAAACGAAAATGCTGCGGTATGCTAGTCGCCGGCGTAAATACAATGTCGTATACAGCTTAATCCCGCTGGAACATCGTTTGCCTCAAACTTCCCGAGCACTAAAATGATACACCCTGACGCGCTTTCACTCGAATGGATTCAATCCGTTGGTACGCGCCTTGGCAAGGTGGATAAAGCCTTGCTTGAAAAGGCCATTCGTGCGCTGTTTTTAGCGGAACAATTAAAAGTCCGAGGCCTCGATTTCCAATTTAAAGGTGGTACATCGCTCTTACTTCATCTACCAACGCCCCTACGCTTTTCAATTGATGTTGATATTGTCACGACTGCAACCCGTGCACAATTAATCGACATCCTGAAAGGTATTGCCGAAGATAAGTTGTTCACGCGTTGGGAAGAGGATGTTCGTGTTCAACAACGTGCAGATTTACCCGTCGAACATTTCAAATTGTTTTATAAAAGCCAGTTTCCTGGGTTTACACCAGAAAATTATATACTCCTTGATGTCATTTATCATCAAAAATTACCCAAATGGATAGAAGCAAAGCCAGTTATCCATACTTGGCTGAAAACCGTAAACGAACCTATCTCACTTACACTTTCAACCCAGGAGGGCTTACTAGGAGACAAATTGACAGCTTTTGCCCCGACGACTACAGGTATTTTGTACTCAAAAAATCGTCCGCTTGAAATTATCAAACAGTTGTATGATATTGCAACTTTATTTGACCAGGTCGATGATCTAAAAACAGTCAAAGCGGTATTTGAACAGGTTGCCAGCCAGGAGATATCATTCCGAAAGATTACGATTAGCCCATTGGAGGTTCTGGATGATGCATTTAATGCTGCGCTTACAATTTGCGACCGTGACGAAAAAGAACCGAACTTTCAGCATCTAAAAACCGGCATTACTAATATTAAGCCACACATTTTTCATCGGTTCATTATTGAGGATGCGATTGTTGCTGCTTCCAAGGTCATGTACTTAACGATGTTAATTCGTAAGGATAATGGTGGGCCGCCTGAGCGATTTAACCGCGCTCAAGAGGTGCTAGATTGGGAAATACCAACCACGGACTTTAACCGGTTCAACCGTTTTAAAAGGACGAACCCAGAATCTTTTTTTTATATTTTTAAATCCTATCAATTAATCCGGCACTTATGTTAAAAAAGCCGTTCATCCGACACATACGGGTGAATAGGACATTTGTACTATATATCCATGTAGGGCTTTCGGTATATTTGCATTCGATAACATGGATTTGGGCGCTCCCACCGCATCAAATCTATCTTTAATCCGATCGATTTCAAGCAAACACTATCTGCCCATGAACTGGTTTACACGCCCGTATTGCGTGCCTTCTTCCCACTGTTGGCACTTCCTTTTTCGCGTTTTTTACACCATCTCGAATGGTTTTGGCACTTTACCAGTACGCTCCCACCGGCCGGTAAAAGTAAAACGCAACGTACGTCCACAACAAGATAATTGGCAATACTAAATCGACCCGAACGGGTTCGGTTTGGTTAGTCTATTTAGGTGCTGCATGCTGCCCTTCACTGGCGTGTGCAGATAACAAAGGTTCAGATGTCTTATGCTTCATAGGCGAGAACCCCGGTTTTGAAAAGTCGAAGCCGGGCTCTTTTTTTAGTTGTTAGTTGATAGTTTTTAGTTGTTAGTTCGTTTTGATGGAGCGTTGTCCAAACGAACGACTAAAAACTATCAACTAACAACTAACAACTAGAAAATAAAAAAGCCGTTTCGCGAACGAAACGGCTTTTATTTTTCAGTGACCGCGACTGGAGTCGAACCAGCACGTCCGTAAGAACACTACCCCCTCAAAGTAGCACGTCTACCAATTCCGCCACGCGGCCAAATAGACACTGAAGGTGCTTTTTTCAAAAGCGGGTGCAAAGATAAGACAATCTATACAAATTGCAAAAAGAATCTTTGGCCCAAATCTTTTAAAAAGGCTGTATACAAGTCGATACTAGCCGAATACGTCTTTTACGCGATCAAAAAAGCTCCGGTCTTCTTTGCCTGGGTTGGGTTTGAAGTTAGGCATTTCCTTCAGGCGTTCGAGCAGGCGTTTTTCTTCGTCATTTAATTTCTTCGGCGTCCATACATTCACGTGGATAAGTTGGTCGCCGCGTTCGTAGCTTTGCACACTGGGCAAACCCTTGTCTTTAAGTCGGAATATTTTGCCCGACTGTGTACCCGCAGGAACGGTGATGCGTGCTTTTCCGTCGAGGGTAGGCACTTCAATTTTAGTTCCCAGGGCGGCATCTGCGATATTGAGGAACAGTTCGTGCACGACATTATTGCCTTCACGGGTAAATTCTTCGTGTGGCACCTCTTCGATGGTAATCAGGAGATCACCTGGCTGGCCGCCTTTTGCGCCGGCATTACCTTTACCCGACATAGACAGTTGGATGCCTTCGTGTACGCCTCCCGGGATATCCACATCAATGGTTTCTTCGCCAAACACCCGGCCGTCGCCTTTGCATACATTGCAAGGGTTTTTCACCGTCGTGCCTGCGCCGTGGCAGGTGGGACATTGTACGGCCGTTTGCATGACCCCAAAAGGGGTTTGGGTAACGCGGTTGACCATCCCGGATCCGCGGCAAGTGCCACAGGTATCTACGGAGGCTTTATCGCGTGCACCGCTGCCACTGCAGGTGCTGCAGGGCACTTGTTTGCGGACTTTAATTTTTTTATTGACGCCCGTTGCGATTTCCTCGAGGGTAAGTTTTACGCGGATGCGGAGGTTAGAACCGCGTTCGCCGCGTGGCCGGTTACCGCCAAATCCGCCGCGCCGGCCACCGCCGAAGAACTCGCCGAAAATGTCATCAGAGTCGAATCCAAAGCGGCGCAGGATATCATCCATATCCATACCCTGGAAACCGCCACCGCCGCCTGCACCTTCCAGGCCAGCATGCCCAAAGCGGTCGTATTTTGCACGCTTGTCGGGGTCGCTGAGCACATCATATGCTTCAGCCGCCTCTTTAAATTTTTCTTCAGCCGCTTTGTCACCAGGATTGCGGTCGGGGTGCAATTCGAGTGCTTTTTTTCGGTATTGTTTCTTGAGGGTGTCGGCATCTGCGTTTTTAGGAACGCCTAACACCTCATAATAGTCACGTTTAGCCATGTTAAAGGGGCGATTCGTTGTCGCCAAATTTTAGTGAGGGGAAACGGGGCGCAAAGCGTTTATTTTCCAACAACCACTTTTGCAAAGCGGATAATCCGCTCGCCCATGGTGTAGCCCTGTTCAAGAATATCCACAATTTTGCCTTTCAATGCCTCGGAAGCCGCTGGAATTTCCGCTACCGCCTCCTGTGTGTCGGCATTGAAGTCATCGCCCGGTTTGAGACTCAACACTTTCAGGCCCTTCTGTTCCAGGGTATGCTGAATTTTATTATGTATCAGTTGAATTCCTTCAGGTAAACCACCATTTTTTGCAGCCCTGTCAAAATCATCCAAAATTGGCAGCAAGGCTGTCACGATGTCACGTCCGGCCGTCTGCATCAGGTCGATGCGTTCGCGGGCGGTATTGCGTTTGAAATTTTCGAAGTCAGAAAACAGGTACAGGTATTTACTTTTCGATTCGTCCAATTGTTTTTGCAATTGTTGCAGCTTTTCGGATTCCGGGTTGGTTTCAGCCGTTGTTTCGCTGCCTGCAACTTGTTCGGCGCCTTCGTTGAGGTCTTCCTGTTCCGGCACTTGCAGATCTTTATCTTCCATATTAAATATTTTTTTGAACGGGTTTTTCATGTGGTATTGGCAAGACATGCCATTTAGTTTGTCAGGTACAGGCTATTACGCAGCCAGTTTGCCTGTAAAAGCATATGTGGATGCTGTTCCACAATTTTTATGCCCTGCATGCTGTACGTGTCAATTTGTCAGCGCAGCAGCGAGCCGCTTCTCTATTTGATCGGGTTCGAGGCTTACTCCCATGATCACGCCTTCCCGGTTGAGTAGAAAAGTGGTCGGGATGGATTTGATATTGAAGGCTTTAGGAATAGCACCATCAAACATGTTCAATTCGCTGCTGTGGTAAGGCCAGGTCATTTGGTCTTTTTGGATCGCGCGTTGCCAGTTTGCTGCATTACTTTCGACGCCCAGGCTTACGATTTCAAAGCCCTTATCGTGGTATTTTTTGTACAGGTCTACCAAATGCGGGTTTTCTGCCCGACAAGGTCCGCACCAGCTGCCCCAAAACTGGAGCAACACAAACTTCCCCTGGAGGTCCGAAAGTTTTGACTTGGTGCCATCTAAGGTAGAAAGGGCAATGTCGGGCGCTTTTTCCCCCGCCACAAAGCGCGGCATGCGGTAACGGTACCAGGTAAATGCCAAAATACAGGCGGCAGCGATATAAAGCAAGGTGCGCTTATTCATACTTTTATTTTTAGGCAGTTTTGTCCCCGCAAAGATCTGCATATTGTGTTTAATTTTGCGCTTGGCTCCCATTGCAACAACGCTTTTCATGCTTTAAAAATTGGCCAAACGGCTGCTTCCAGATGCTTAGAATTGATCCAACCCAAATTGCAACAAAGGATTTGCACCAATATATGCTTTCGGCGGTAGCGCCGCGTCCGATTGCCTTTGCAAGCACCATCAGCACCGATGGCGTTCCGAATCTGGCACCGTACAGCTTTTTTAATGCATTCAGCAGCAACCCGCCCATCGTCATTTTTTCTTCCAACCGCCGGGTTGCCAATAATACCACCAAAGACACGCTGAAAAACATACAAGATACCGGTGAGGTTGTAATAAACGTAGTATCGCATGCAATTGTTCGGCAAATGGCCGTTGCCAGCATCGAGTATGCTGCCGATGTAAGTGAATTTGACAAAGCCGGGTTTACGCCCCTGGCCTCCGAAATGATTCGCCCCTTTCGGGTAGCAGAAAGTCCGGTGCACATGGAATGTCGGGTAGATCAGATCCTTCCTTTAGGCGATCAGGGCGGCGCAGGCAACCTGATTATTTGCAACATCGTGCTGATGCACATTGCCGAAGCGGTGCTGAATGAAAAAGGCCGCATTGATCCGCACAAAATTGATTTGATGGGGCGCATGGGGCGCATGTATTATGTGCGGGCGAGTGGGGCGGCCGTGGAGGAAATTGTACAGGAGGTCAATGTGATGGGCATTGGCTTTGATGGTTTACCGACCGCCTTGCGCCACAGCAAGGTATTTACGGGCAACAACCTCGGACAATTGGCGGGTATGGCGGCATTGCCCGACGCATCGGTTGCGATGGAACTGGCGGCCACCGACCCACGGGTACAGGCGGCACTTGCAACAGCCGATGCGCCACGTGAACTGGCCGTGTATGCCAAAGAAATGCTCGACGAAAACCACCTGGAATTGGGCGCGCAATTGGCGGTGTTGAGTATTTCCGTATAAAAAGGGCTAAAAAAGTGCTGCGCAAATCTTTTTTTAAAAAAGTTTTAAAAACATTTGGTCAATTCGTTTTTTGCCGCTTATCTTTGCACCCGCTAAACGCAAAGGGCGTCTATTGATCGCGATTCAGTAATCTATTCCTCGTAGAGACCATCGTGTTGCTTTTTTAATAGTTACGAAATTTGCGCCTCATTTTGGGAGTTTAGCTCAGTTGGTTCAGAGCAGCTGCCTTACAAGCAGCGGGTCGGCGGTTCGAATCCGTCAACTCCCACAGAAAGTAAAAAAGGTCACCAGTTTTGGTGGCCTTTTTTTGTGTCTGTATGAAACCTCTATTTAAATTATGAATTACAAAACTTTTTTAAATTAAAAATAATAACCATATTGATACTCCGTTTTATTGTCAGATTTTAACTATTATTTCCAAACAGGAATTGGCATTTTACAATCTTCCTGCTGGTTTTAGCAAGCATCTGTTCTAAAACACATATTTTAACCTAAACCTATTTAACAATGAAAGCCATTGAAATTTCAATCGGTATTGTTTTCGTCTATTTGTTGCTAAGCCTGATTGCAACCATTGTGATGGAAATTATTGCTGGATCCACTGCCCAACGCGGGAAATTGCTCAAAAAAACGATTGGTAAAATTCTGGGGGACCAAAACCTGGTAAAGGACTTCTTCAACAGTTCCTTGTACAAACAATTACACCTGGCTGAAGGCAATACACCTTCTTACATCAGCGCTGCCCGTTTTGGCCAAATTTTATTGGAAAGCCTTTTTAAAGGGGGCGCAAAAGTTGAGTTTGATGCGCTCAAAACAAAAATTGAAGGGTTGCCAGACAGTGATATTAAGCGAACCTTGCTTTTTTATTTGAATGAATCGAATGGGAAACTGGAGGACTTCAACAAAATGCTCAATGCCTGGTACGATGAAACCATGGAAGGCCTAAGAGGCGCTTATAAAAGAAGAACCCAACGGTTTTTATTGGTAATCGGCTTGTGCGTAGCGATTATTTTTAATGCCAATTCTATTAAAATTTATGAGTCCCTGAATGAGGACGACCAAAAACGGCAATTGATTGTACAAATGGCGGAAAAAGCAGTGGCCAATGATCAATTCCTGGAAGCCGCCAAACCTATTTCACACGAAGACACCAGTCGTTTAGATAGTACCGTTCAAGCCTATCGGCAACAATTGGATAGTATAAAACTGCAGTATGCGGCAGCCGCAAATGTGCTGGGATTGGGTTGGAATTGTGATTGTGCCAGCAATGGTTCGTGGAAAGACGTACCTGATTCAACGTTTATAAACTATTACGCACTCCTGGGTTGTCCCGAAAAAAAGGACACTCCTATTGGCGGAAAACAATTCTTTTACGTCTTTTTTGGTTGGCTTATCACGGCCTTGGCAATTAGCCTGGGATCCCCTTTTTGGTTTGATTTGCTTAAACTGCTGATTAATGTACGCAATGCTGGCAAATCACCTTCCGAAAAGAAGAGCGATACAGATAAAGAAGGAAAAACATAGTCTTTATTTAAAAAAACGCCTCATTTCATATAAACGAGGTCAATCTATACAAAAAAAGTTCAGCGGTTTTCCGTTGAACTTTTTTTGTATAGATTGAAAAATGCTTGCGCATTTAGCGCTTCAACGCCAATTGTGTCCAAACCGCTAACGCACCCTCTAACGCACCAACCGCTCCCAACATCGGAATATCAAAAAGATAAGCCAGCACCCAAAGCGCTACTACAAAGCCGTAACGACCTGCAATACTCGCTTTGGCAAACCACAAAGATTCCTGCTGAATCGCGGCATAATAATAGGAGCCAAATACCAAGGCTAAAGCACCAAGTACCCGAATCCATACTTCTTCGGTGGGACCAAGCAATAAAAGGGAACTTACTATTTGGGGCATGAATAAGAAGCCCGCCCCTACACCAACCATGTAGAATAGTTGTGCATACAATGAATTTTTGCAATTTTTTGTCATGGTGTTTCGCTGTTTTAAGATTTGTTATTTGATTGTTGCTCCTGGTATGCTTTAAACCGCCGATTCAGCAAGTCTTCCAGTTCTTCAAACGAACAACGGATGCTCCCACTAGTAATGGAAATCGCAGCACCGAAAGATTTGTAGTTGCGCCACATCAGCCAGCGTTTGAATGCGCCGGACTGACGCTGGATGTACGCCTCCGGATTTTTCACGATAATCCGCAAGGAATGGCCACCAAAAAGGCTGTAGGGTTTGATTTCCAGTACATCCGACCAAGGAATAAATCCGGCACTTACGCCACTCGAATTGTCGGTGATACCTTCATCCGAAACCACCAATCCTGGCCGGTTATCGCGCAGTTTGTTGAAAATAGATACCGCAAGCACGCCAACGAAAATAACCCCGAGGCATGCAATTCCGAGCATTACATATTGACTGCCTGGAAATAAGGCGGCCAGTTTTTCTGGAGGACTATGAAAAATGGTATTGATACCGATCACGGTGGGCACGATGGCCGTTATCATGCTGATCAGTTTGTTTTTACTGAGCTTAAAGGCGATTGGGTGGGTATCGAGCATGACTTTTGCAGGTAAGAGGCATGAGTTAATAGGTGCTCAAAGATGCGTTTTCTTTGTTATTTAATGAAGAAAATCTTTTGCGGCATAAAATGGAAGGGTCTATAAAAACCAAATCTTGTAAATCGTACCGTTTTACAGGATTGAAATCTTGTAAAATGGCATGATTTACAAGATTAGCATTTTAAAAGTGCTTATCTTTGCCTAAAAAAGAGCATGATTGAACGCATCCAGACCCAAAATATTCAACGCTGGTTAGCGGATAAGAAGGCGGTCATTGTGATCGGTCCACGGCAGGTAGGTAAAACTACGCTGGTGCGGCAAATCACTCAAAATGCCCCTAAATCCACGCTCTGGCTCACCGGTGATGACCCGGAAACGCGCAACCTTTTGAGCAATATCTCGCTGGCGCGACTTCAATTGTTAATCCATCAACAGGACGTTGTCGTGATTGATGAAGCCCAAAGAATTGTCAATGCGGGCCTGATGCTGAAATTGATAACGGACCATTTTCCGCAGGTTCAACTTTTTGTAACGGGTTCCTCTTCGCTGGATATTGCTGCCCAAACTAAAGAAAACCTTACCGGGCGGAAACTTGAATACCCCTTATTTCCGATTTCTTTTGTAGAAATGTGCCGATACCACGGATACGCGACCGAACTGAGTTTGCTGGAACAGCGGATGTTGTATGGATATTATCCGGATGTGGTGCAGAACAATGATGCCCGCGCGCAAAGGATTCTGAATGAATTGAGCGATGGGTTGATGTACAAAGACCTGCTAAGCCTGGATCAAATCAAAAAACCAGCGCTTTTAGTCAAATTACTACAAGCCCTCGCCTTACAATTAGGTAGCGAGGTTAGTTACACCGAAGTCGCGCAACTTATTGGCGCCGACCCTGCAACCGTTGAAAAGTACATTGATTTATTAGAACAATCATTTGTGCTTTTCAGATTGCCCGCTTTGAGCAGAAACGCGCGCAACGAGATCAAAAAAGGTAGAAAAATATACTTTTACGACAACGGTATCCGAAATGCGATCCTGAAAAACTTCGCACCACTTTCTTTACGCACCGACACGGGCGCATTATGGGAAAATTTCCTGCTTGCTGAGCGTTTCAAGCGCAATGTGTACTCCGAATATTTTTGCAATGCCTATTTTTGGCGAACCACCACCCAGCAAGAAATTGATTATATAGAAGAAGCCAATGGCGTTTTACATGCCTTTGAATTCAAGTGGCAGGCCAAAAAGCCGGTTAAATTTCCTGCTGCGTTTCTGGATGCTTACCCAAATAGCGTGACAGAGGTTATTGACCGATCAAATTTTGAGTCCTTTGTGGGTTTAGAGCCTGTTTAGTGTATACAAAAAAGTAACCCAACCTGCCAATCGGCAAGCGGGTTACTTGGGTAGTTTCAAGGGGGTGGTTCAGGGGTTTGGTCCTGGGGTTTGGTTCAATTGGGGTTGGTTCAAAGGGGTTGGTTCAGGGGATTATTTTAAACAAAAACCTTTGGGAACATAATAACCGCGTCCCACTTGTACACTGCTTACAATGACCCGCTCGGTTCCGGCGATCCAAACATTGTACCCGCAAGGGCGTGTCAACCCGACGGTGGTGATGATGCGCCAGGTGCCGCTTTTACCATTGGCTGGTAATGTTCCCAATTGGTAACTGAGGCTACTTACTGGATTGCCGTCTATTTCAACATCGTAGGTCGTGCCAGGCGTCAGGTAAATGGAAAGTCCACCAACATGCTCGTCTGTGAATCGATAGGTGCCTTCAATAACACCGCCTACAAAGAAATCGCCGCAATCGCCCGTTCCATTGGTGATGACGATATCCACATCTGCTCCAACTTTATCTACCCGGAACACCGAGGCTGCTGCCGGGAAAATAGTGGTGCTTCCGTCGGTAATTTCGAGGCGGATGGTATGCAGGCCATGCTGACCCGGATAAAAATTCCCCAACAAATCGTCAATCACATCATCGTAATAGGGCATCCATCCATTTACATCCGGGACAAGGTCCAAATCGACCAGACTGCCGTAGCGGCGTACTGTTTGGGTATCCAGCATGATCCGTGGCGCGCTCGCGGGTTCGGTAATAACAAGGCGGTATTGGAGGGCTGAGGTTCCAGGATTGATAATTTTGCCAGAAATACGGATTGTTCCGTCAAATGCGCACTCGAAAGCGCCGGAAAGCGATGCCGCACTGGTGGTGGTGGCAAGTCCTGTTAATTGGTTAATATCGTTGATGTCCATACCGCCAACGGTTCCGAGGAAAGGCTGGGTTTTGCCGGATATATATCCTTTGGGCAAGGGTTTGATTTCAACGGAGCACTCTTCCCAATCGCCCCAAGGCGCTACGTAGTTCGGATCAATCGGTGGTGGCGTGTTCCAGGATAGGATGGCCCGCACTTTTGCTTTTCCCATCGTACACCAAGGCTGGCGATAGGGATCGAGGTTTACCGGAACCGACACATCGTAGGTGAGGCCTACCCGGGCGCCGTTGATGTCGTGTACATCAATATCGGTAGTGCCCACATGTTGCCAGCCAGCACCAAAATCCATGTAAAAGGCCACATATTCCTTGCTTCCTGTCGAACAAAGGTCGCCGCTGTAGCCATTTTCGCGTTTAATGCGAATGGTACCATGCAAGCGGCTGCGATCGATATCGAGGCCAACGCAAGTAAGTTCCTCGTAACCCGTGTTGAATTTTTCTGATTCAATAAAGCCCAAAATTGCACCCAGGTTGAGGTTCAGGGCGCCAATTTCCTGTTGTCCTTTGGTAAAATCGTATTTCGACGATAACAATTTCGAAACCGTCGGATAACCAAAGCGGTTTTCTTCCACTAGTTCGGCGTACTGCTTTTTCAGATCAAAAAAACTGGTTTGGGCCAATGGCTTCAAGGCGATTGATGGCGCAATAGGCTCCAGCAGTTTTAAATCGTCCAGACTCAATTTCACTTCTTTTTTCAACAAGAAATCATCGAGCCAGCAAATCCAACCAGTACGTGGCGCGATTTGAATGTGCGTTTCACGCCAATTACCCCATACCGGAATAAAATTTTCATCGCCTGCAGTCGGAACGCGATTCCAGCTCAGGATGGCGCGCACTTTGGGCAGCACCGGGGTTTTATCACAGCAGCTGCGCCGTTTTGGCTGAATGCCTACTTCTACACTGTAATACAAGTCTTCATCGAATGCCGGGTCATGCACCACCACCGATGCCAGGCCTTCATCGGTCCATACTCCGGAATTGTCCCAATCCACAAAAAAACGTACAAACTCCACCGAACCACCGCTACAATAGCTGCCGCTGTAGCCGGTATTTTGTTTCACGCGAATGGTGGCATGAAGGGTTTGATTGTGGGGATGGTAACCTACGCAGGTAAGTTCTTCGTAGCTGGTGTCGGCTTTTAACGGGAAAACGGGCAATGGAAGATCAAGGCCTTTTCCTTCGGCAAGGGTGCCAAAAAAATTGGGGTTTTCGAGCAAGTGCCGGTCAAAATTTTGTCGAAACTGATGCGTTTCCGACGAAAGGGCTTTTTTGGAAGCGTCTTTTTTCATTGGGGGGGAGATTTATGAAAAGGTTAAGGGATACATGGCAGGAGCCCTCCTAAACTGCCAGCGCTTTCGCTGGCAGTGTGCAAGGATTGTTTCATTTGGTGTATTAAAAGGTGGTTTGGGGGTAAAAACGGCGGGAGATTTTTAGGGGTTTAGTGTTTGATTTTGTTGGGTAAAAGAATGAGGCAATGGAACGTGTCAGGGATGAATCATCGTTGTTGATTAGAAAGTGTTTTGCCTTCAAAAAAAGTAAACAGACAATTGCATTTTTTTTAAAAAATAAAAAAAACGGTTTCTCTGTTTACATTTAGGAGGGGCAAAACACATATAAATAGAACATGTCAGGAATATGAACAATAGCGAAATTTTACAAGCACTTAAGGCTGGGGGCGCTTTGCGGGAGGAAGCCTTGGCCACCTTATTTGTAGATGAAGCCATTCGGGAAAACATCCGGAACCGGCTCAAAAAATACAAAAAAAGGATCGATCAGTACATCCCGCCATCTGATCGCATCTTTGGTGGCCGTCGGGTAGACAATGCCGCTGACTTTTTTATGCTGGAGGCGGTTTTTAAACTGGACAAAAAACTGCGCGATGTTCGCCCAGAAAAGCAGTTTCGCGGCGAAACCTATTCCGAAATGGCTGGCTTTATCGTCCAAACCGCTGTTTTTTTATGCATCGGCGAATTGCGCAAACGCAGCAAGCAGGAAACCTCGGAATCCATTCCCGATGGTATGGCAGAATATTTCGAAACCGGTTTGCTGCATGCTGAAAAATATACCGTGTTACATGGCCTGCTCGACCAATTGGGCAAAGGCTGCAAAGAAATTTTGTTGATGTTTTATGGTGGTTACAAATATGAAGAAATCGCCAAAAACATGGGGTTTAAATCGGCCGATGGGGCCAAATCCCAAAAACACCGGTGTTATCAATCGTTGTTGACGCACCTGGAACGCAAACCCACCATTACCGAATTTTTAAAATAAACTAATCATGGAAAATTGGACAGCCGAACAAATTGAACGTTACCTCGACGGTGAAATGTCGCCGCCAGAACAAGCAACGTTCGAGGTGCAACTGAACCAAGACCCAGACCTTCAACACGCACTGGATAACCACCTGGAAGTAAGAGCCGCCATGGATGTACTCTTGCGCGAAAAAATGGCCGAAATTTATTGGGATACCCGGGAGTCTTCGATAAACGTATCTCAACAGCGTACTGCTCCAGAAACTTGGCTGCAAGTTTTATGGAAAAAACTGCGCACGTTTAGCATTTTTCCCGAATCTAAGCAGCCCCGTTTTGTATTATCTGGACTAGCAATGGCAACTTTTTGCTTGATAGCCTGGTTTGGGTTGGCGCGTTACACCCAAGCCAATTTAACGGACAGCGCCCTGTTGCAAGCCGCTTATGTGCCGCAAAATGCAGTTGGTACGCTGGGGGGGGAGTCTACCGGATTTGAGGCCGGATTCAAGGCGTTTAATAAAAAGGACTATGCTGCTGCGATACCGATTTTTGAAGCGATTCCGGTGGGCCACCCGAAATACCCGGAAGCCGGATTTTACCTGGGCCATGCTTACCTGGCAACTGGAAAATATGAGGCTGCAATCGCCACTTTTGAACGGATCGTTGCTGTGCCGGATTCGCCTTTTGCCCAAAATGCCGCCTGGAACCAGGTTTTGGCGATGTTGGGTGCTGGAAAAACCAAGGATGCTGATTTTAATAAGCGGTTGCAGCAAATTGCAGAAAACCCGAAAAACGGCTATGCAAAAGACGCACAGGCGCTTCAGCACCAACTCCATCATTGGTTACGCCGCATTTTTCTGTAAAGGCACTTGCCGGTTTCTTTGCGTACGCACGAAAAACCAGCCCAGCAATAACACCCCACTGATCGCCACAATCCACCAAACCCAATATGGCGTAGTTCCGATCTTGCGCATGTCGCCAACAGGGGTATAAGCAGCCCAAAAAAACGGATGCGCGCGCATGGGATCTTTCTGTGCAGTTAAGTATTCTGATTTTGCAGCATGCAGTGCGGACCTTTTATCCAGGTTTTTATCAGTTAATTCCTTATAAAAGTTGCGTAAAATTTCAGTGGTCGAACTTTGGTCTACCGCCCACAGGGTCATCACCACGCTTTGAGCACCGCTGTAAAACATACCATAAGCCATACTAATGATGCCTTCACCTTTTTTCATTTCGCCAACGCCCGTTTTGCAGGCACTCAACACCACCATGGCGGCATGTAAGCGCAAACGGTACAAATCGCGCAAGTAAAGCCGATTGGAATCGGGATTTTGTTGGTTTTGGCTAAACGCAAGAAAAGAATGGTACCCCGATTGCTGATCGACAACGCCATGTGTCGCAACGTGCACAAACTTAAAATTGGGCGCTAAGGCCAT
>CAIVGO010000036.1 GCA_903905445.1 uncultured Bacteroidota bacterium | reverse complement strand
GGTGTCGGGCCGCGCTTGTGCAAAGACGGCAACGGACCAAAAACAGCAGGAAAGGAGGAAAAATAGCCGGTAAATCATATTTTTTAGGCAAAGGATAAATGGTGTGGTATAAAACGTTTCGGCGGCGGTTATGTTACGTGGGGTGGGTGAAATTGCGTGCAATTTCGGTTTGGTTAACGCTTGCTACTTTCTGGATGTCGGGTTTTAGTTGTCTTGTATAGATTTGAAAATATTGCAAATGTATTCATTTTACGCTTTGGGAGGGAAATCTGCCGAATGCAAGGAAGGAGTAATTGAGCGCCGGGAAACCAAAAATAAAATGTGCAAATTTGTTAAAACTTGACCATTTATATTTTTGGACCATATTTTTTGCATTTGGTGCATACATTTGTACAGATTCAATCATGTTCTGTTATTATTAATATTTTTCTTCCCATGCGTACTTTCTACAAATTCATTTTTTTATCCTTCCTTAATATTTCAACCTCCCTGGCCAACGACACCCTTTTTGTAAACATCAATGCCACAGGGCTTAACAATGGCACCTCGTGGTCAAATGCATTTACAAGTTTAAAATCGGCTTTGGTAAGTGCTCAATATAATGATCAGATATGGATCGCAAAAGGTACCTATACACCTCCTCCCCCACAATCCCCTTCCGATGGGGAACCATTCGTGATTCCGAATGGCGTGCAGATGTATGGCGGGTTTGCAGGTACTGAAAGCTCTTTATTGGCGCGCGATATTGCCCTGAACGAAACGGTATTGGCCCCCCACCCGATGTATCCTTATTTAATTTCTTATATTCCGGTTGCGGATACTTCTACAAGCATCAATGCCATTACGTTTAGGGACGGTTGGTACAATTCTTTATTCCAGACTTTGGGAGGCGCTATCTATATGAAAAGCACCGATCCATCGATGCCAGTTTATGTGGACATTTCGGATTGTAAATTTTACAATAATACAGCTTTTAAAGGCGGTGCCATTCGACTGGAAAGCAAAGGTGGAAGGGGCGGCATCAGCCTCAAAAATTGTATATTCAACGGGAATGTTGCCAATAACTTTGGCTCCGTGGGTGGCGCTGTTTATCTGGAATGTGGAGAAAATCCCCAGTTTCCAGTTACCATTCATGATTGTACTTTTACCAATAATGAGTCATTTTACGATGCGGGTGCTATTTACTTTGAAAGCGATGATACATTGTCCGATTTTAGGCTTCAGAATTGTTCCTTTTTCAATAATAAATCCAGGAGTACAGGATCAGTTTATTTTAGATGTATAGCTGCCAGTTGTAAGAAACCAAATAAAACCGCTATTTTAAATTGTATATTTGTCAATAATAAAGGAGGAAATAATAGCGTGGAAGGCGGCGGAGGCGGCGCTGTGTTTGGGAGCAATCTAATTTTTTCAAGATGTTATTTTCAAAACAACAAAGCGAGCAGAGGAGGCGCAGTTGGCGGCACCGACAACGACTATTTTAGTTGCGCGTTTATAAAAAACAGTTCTACAACATTTCTTGGCGGAGCAATTGGTTTGTTTGATCCTTCTTTAATAGGCGGAATCAATAGATTTTACAATTGCACTTTTTATGGCAATTATGCAGTAAAAGGATCTGTAATAGTCGGGATTTCAGAGAGTAGGGATACATTCTATAATTGCATTTTTTATAAAAACAAAACGGGTAATAACTCTACCATATTTCATACCCAATATGGCCCAGCCAAGGTATATATTTCCAATTCACTCATGGATATTGCAGATTGCAATGCCTTTATTTCAGGTGTGGATGTTGTGCACGCGCCAGACACGATCACTTGCGGTCCCAATAATTTGTATCTGGCGGATCCATTATTCGTAGACACTTTAGCAGATAATTACGCCTTAAAAAGCTGCTCTCCGGGTATTAATTTCGGAGATTTATCGGTGTCGCCTGCTTTTATCAGCAACCTCGACTTAAATGGAAATCCAAGGGTGCTTGAGTTGCTTCCGGATGCGGGCGCTTTTGAGCAGGAGATGTTTCGCATGCAGGTTTTTGAAACCATAAAAGGAGAAACTTTGGCTGGCAACAAAGATGGCGCTATCACGCTAGATTCCATACAGGGTAACAGTGCGCCATTTTCAGTATTGTGGAGTACTGGTCAAACGGGCATGGAAATATCCAACTTATCAAAAGGCACTTACGAGGTCACGGTTACCAATACAGAAGGTTGTGCCGCTACTTACCAGTATAAAGTGGATTTAAGCACTTCAACGGCCAATCAGCAAAATGCTTCCGATCAAATTACCGTTGGGCCCAATCCGTTCAGCACGCATATTCAGGTAACCCTCAATGCGTCTTTCCCGGGTTCTGCTCTCAAAATGTATAATCAATTGGGCGATTTGGTGTTAGACCAAAACTTGTCATTGGGTAGCAATACATTTTCAGTGGAGGGTATGCCGACTGGTTTGTATTATTGGGCGGTTCGAGCGGATGGGGAAGTTACAAAAACGGGTAAATTGGTTAAGGTGAAGTGATTGCGTAGAACCTAAAAAACCATCAAGGAGCGTCGAATGTTGAAATGAGGAGCGTTTTTTTGTGGTATAATAGAAAAAAACAAAGCGCTGAGGCCCCAATGGATCCCAGCGCTTTGTTTTTTTATTCGTTTAAGCCGATCGGGTTGAAGGGGCAAAGATCGTTTATCGCTTTAATAAATCATCCAGCGACACCTCGCGACGATCCAGGTAAATCGGCCTGTGAAAACGATCGAGCCTTTGAAGCAGGTACAGTAATTGCCATTTTTCGTCTTCTGTCAAATCGCCCGCAACCAGCTCGGCTACCGCGCGAAGACGATCAAAAATTTGAAACAAAACGCCCCGCCCCTGATCGGTCAGAAACAAGGATTTACTTCGACGGTCTGCCGGATTGTTCTTCTGTTCAATCAGGCCACTGTTCAGCAAACGTTT
>CAIVGO010000035.1 GCA_903905445.1 uncultured Bacteroidota bacterium | reverse complement strand
TGCCCGCAAGGCCAACCCGATCACGGCGCAAGCGTGATGGTATCTTGTGGTGTAAGCACTTGCATAGATGCCGCGCCGTACGTGGTGTAAGTACCTACATAGGGGGTAGGGGGGTTAAATAGCTAGAACTTTTGCGGTCAACATCGCCGCCCCTCCTAGACGCACGTGAATGCCATTTTTCAAACATTTAGCGTTTTTTGGCCCGTCCAACCCCAACCCAACCACCACCGAACCAGGCGCAAACCCCTACGCAACCCCTAAAAATCGTACATCGAAACCCCCATTTTGTACCCCACAAACGACCATTAACATATAAATTTTGGAGTAATAACATCGCGTTTTGGCGGCTTATGTATGTCATGTGTACCCCGAATTTTATAATGTGCTGATAGTCAAATACAAAATAGTTTATTCCAGAAAATATGTAATTTGTCTCCATTTGGTGAACCGAATACAACAGCCATTGTTCTCGCGTGCAAACAATAGAACAATGGCTGTTTATACTTTAAAACGTGTGCAACAACTTCCCATCTCGCTCGAGCAAGCTTGGGCGTTTTTTTCTGCCCCTCAAAACCTGAAGGCCATCACGCCAGAACACCTCGGATTTGTCATCCATAGTGATCCAGATTTTTTAAAAGGCATGTATGCAGGGCAAATCATTACCTATACCGTAAAGCCTTTGTTGGGTATTCCGCTTTTTTGGATGACAGAAATTACCCATGTAGAGCCTGGAAAGTTTTTCGTCGACGAACAACGACAAGGTCCTTATGCAATCTGGCACCACCAGCATCATTTCAAAACCATTCCAGGTGGGGTAGAGATGACCGATTTGGTGCATTATAAAAATCCGTTAGGTCCATTGGGTATTCTGGCCCAACATCTTTTTGTACGTAAAACAGTAGAATCCATCTTTGATTATCGTTTTACCACCCTTGAAACACATTTTGGCAAAATGGTAAACAAGGAATCCGTTTAAATAGCGTTCTTGTTTCTGAATGCAGGTTTATTTAACCCTTGCAACCCACCCACCATGAAAGCCATTCCCAATGTTCAGCTGCGTCAGGTATTCTTATTGTTGCTGATCGGCGCATTATTTTATCTGTTATCGTCCAATCTGCTCACCTTTTTGCCGGCAGTGTTAGGTGCTTACACCTTTTATGTGTTGATGCGGCAACCCTTGTTTTTTCTTACCGAAAGATGGCGTTGGAATCGAAGACTGGCTGCAGCAACCCTCATGCTCATTTCGGCACTGCTTATTTTAGTGCCTTTAAATATGATTGTCGACATCCTGAATACCAGGGTGTTGCCTGTTTTGCAAAATTCGCAAGCCATGATTGCGTCGCTGGAAGGTTTAATTCACGAGCAGGAAAAGCGTTTCGGTGTGGTGTTACTTACCCCTGAAAACCTGAAAGCGGCTACTGATTGGGGCGTTCAAAGCGCAGGAAATGTTGTAAATGCCACTTTAAATGGCATGATTACCTTGCTGGTATTGTACTTGTTGCTTTGGTTTATGCTCAATGATGGCAAACGAATGGAAGCCCAGTTTTTCAAATCTTTGCCTTTAAAGCCTGAAAACATCATTTATGTGCGCGGACAATTGCACAGCCTGGTTTTTTCCAATGCAATCGGAATTCCGGTGATGGGGATTGTGCAAGGGTTCGCTGGTTTTTTGGCCTATTACTTTAGTGGTGTCGAAGATGTGTGGCTTTGGACAACCGTCACCTTTATCAGCGGCATGCTTCCGATTTTTGGTACCATGCTGGCGTATATCCCATTAGCGCTGATCCTTTTTTCGCAAGGTTTGCAAGGGCAGGCTATTTTTATACTTTCATACGGTTTTTTGGTGATTGGTTCGGTTGATAACCTTGCCCGGATGTGGTTATTAAAGAAAATAGGCGACACCCACCCGCTGGTTACCCTGTTTGGTGTTATTGTAGGCTTAAAGTTGTTCGGTTTTGTGGGTTTTGTATTCGGCCCAATTATGATATCCGTATTATTAATGCTGGTTGGATTGTACAGCAAGGAATTCGGGGTTCAGCCTGAACCGGAATTGGCTTCTGAAGCGCAAGTTGATGAGGTTCTGTCTAAATAGCAATAACCTTTATCCGTGTCCGCCTCCGATCCATTGTGCAATACCATAATGAATGTCCGTGTTAAGTAAATATTAATCAGTTTTTTTATTTTTGCCGCAATTTCGGTAAAAGCCGAATGTTTTCCTAACCCTTTTAAGGTTTCAATGATGGCTATTTTAAAAACGATGGACAATCAGGCATTGGCACTTGCTCCCCATGCTGCCCCTACTTTATTTCAAACAATGTACCTGCTTTCAACCGATGACGATGAATTGGAAGACGAACAGGATGATTCCTTTGATCTGGACGAAGAAGAAGAAAACGAATTTGATTTGTATGGCGATGACCTCGATGAGGAGGATCTTTTTGCCGAAGAGGATCTAGAAGGGGATGACCTGGATGCGTTCGAAGATGGCGAAAATGCTCCGTTTGAAGAGGGCGAAGAAATGGATTTTGAAGATGTATTCGAAGACGAAGCGGAATAGTAGACGTTCAATTACCATGGAAGAACGCCTTTAAATAAGGTTTGGCTTTCCTAAAGTTTCGATGGTGCAAGCGGGCATACCAACTGTCTTGCACCATCAAAAATATCCCCTGCACAATTATTGCCCAGCCAAAACCTGCCCATAATTCGGCATATTCTACGCCACACCGAAAACTGTGTTCGCGCAACCAGCAACCTACAAAAATATAGGCGCTGTCAATTCCAATGTTCAAAAACATCACTGCCTGTACATGGCCGTGTACCTCGAAGCGCTCAAACGCATCGTCCGCGCGGAATTTTCTAAAAAAAGCATGGTGAAAAATGGCCCAAGTAACGGCAAAGTTGATACCTCCCCAAACAAAACTCATCATCAGAAAATAGTACCACTGGCCAGTACTGAACATCAATGCGCCTGCGCTTACGAGCAAACAAAGGATGCTCCACCATCCCAACAAGGCCAGGTGTTTGAGTAAAATTCGCATAAATCTTCGGTCAAAATCGGCTAATTCATCGTCATTTGGGTCGTTAAAACCAATTGGCTGCCTTAATTCCGACCATAAATGCCGAATTTGAAATCCCGAATTTTGCCTGGTTTCCATCTTAAAGTGATTAGCCAAACCAGGTTTCACTGGGCGCTGAAGATTCGATCAAATCATTGCCATTTTTACGGTAAGCACTCCAAACCTGGCTCCAAATAATCCGATGTTCTGGCAAAACGGCATCTTTATGCACCAGCAACAGCGCATCATCTTTGGAGAGCAAAAAAGCGATCTGTTTATTGTCTCTATTTTCAGAGAGTACCGGAACACAGGAATAATCGTCACATTGAAATGGTTCTCCGGTACGAACATGCGCGTTTTGGCGCATCCAAAGGTCTAAATTCGTGTTTGTTTGTTTCATGGCAGTATGTGCTTTTATAATATGGAAAGTTACAAGCACATGCATCAAGGCACAATGATGAAAATCAGGTATTTTAGTGATTTGTATAAAATTTGCATTAAAAAAGCCCACCAGCGCTGACCCAATTTGTACCTATATTTTTTAAAATATGGGTAACATAGATCGTCGATGGTGGGCAAAGTATCAAGGCTGATATTCAAATCGGGCCTTTAATGGTGTTTTATCGTAAAATGACCAGTTTGCGGGTCGCGCGCGCACCCGAGGATGCCTGTATGCGTACGATCCACATACCCGCAGGTAAATCGGATACATCAAAGTGGGCGCTGGTATCGTGTGCTTTCAATTCCTGTTTTCGTACAATGACACCCGTTTGTGTGCACAGTTCAATATTCAAATCATCCGAAACATCGCTGTTCAGCACGAATTCCAGGTGATCAGAAGCCGGATTGGGTTGCAGTACAATGGCACCTGCCCAACTTGGCTCGGAAGTAGCATTTACATTGGTACTCACCTTCACCGGTGCACTGCTGATGGTACAGCCATTGGCATCGGTAACCGTTACCTGATAAGTGCCTTGGTTGAGGTTCAACAAGTCTTTCTGGGTGCTAAAGGGTTGGCCATTTTTGGTCCAGTTATAGGTATACGGTGGTACCCCGCCCGCAACCACAATGGTGATGCTTCCAATGCCCAAAGCACCAAAATCGTCGATTACTTGCGATACCGCAAATCCCAAAGACGGCGGTTGTACGATGGTAAAGGTGGTTGGCTGGATGCAATTGCTCGCATCAATGACATTTACCGTATAATTTCCTGCACAAAGGTTGATGATTTGCACCCCGCCCTGTCCGTTGCTCCATTGGAATTGAAATGGTCCGTTGCCACCCGTCGGCTTCAGCAAGATGGTACCGTTACAGTTGTTGGCACAGGTCGCGTGGGTTACTTCGGGTGCCAAATCGGGGAAAGCAAGCGCCGTGACGGTAAACGTACATTGTACATTGTTGCCACCAGCATCGGTATAGGAAAAAGTTTGGGTAGATACGCCCGCCGGGAAGGTAGCGCCCGAGGGTAATCCCGTCAACAACTGAATCAATCCTGGGTCTACCTGGCAATTATCATTGACCGTTGGCATCGCATAAGTCAGCGTGGTGTTGCAGGCGGCCAGGGTAATATTGTTTGGACAGGCCATGGTCGGTGGGAAATTATCTTCACCAACCGTTAATGTGTAGTGTTTAATCTGAATGCAGGCGTCTGAGTCGGTAATGGTAACCGTGTAGTCGCCTGGACACAAATTGGTGATGGTCGTGCCGCCCTGGCCATTGCTCCAGGAGAAACTTGCATTGCTGCCACCGGTTTGTGTTAGCACCACTTGTCCATCACAGGCATTACAATTGGCATTTTTTATGGCAGGATTCACGGTTACGCCTGCACTTACCGTAATATTAAAACTGCATTCTCCTTTGTTTCCTCCAGCATCGGTATACCGGAACAATTGGGTACTGGTGCCACTTTGGAAGGTTGATCCAGAAGGCTGGCCATTCACAAGCGTCAATTGAGCCGGATTTACGGTACAATTGTCCGTGATTGTTGGTGGATTGTAAGTAACCGTGTTGTTGCAGGAACTTACCTGAACGTTCCCCGGACAAGTCAGGGAAGGTACAATATTGTCTTGAATGGTCACAATAGCCGTTCCTGTACTGCTGTTCCCGTTCACATCGGTGGCAGTAAGCGTTACCGTGTGCGTGCCCAATTGACTACAGGTAAATACCGTTGGACTAATGCTCCAGTTGGAAATGCCGCAATCCGCATCGCTGCTACCATTGTCGAACAATCCAGCCGTCAGCGAAACGGTGCCGTCATTGCCCAAATCGACCGTTGCATTTTTTAACTTTAAAACGGGGGCGGTTTGGTCGGTTATCAGGATTTGCGCGGTGGTGGTTTTGGTACAACTATTGGCATCGGTGGCCGTTACGGTGTAAGTGCCACTGGCCAGGTTGCTCAAACTTGCAGTACTGTTGCCATTCGACCAAAGGTAGGTAAACGGTGTAGTGCCGCCTTCCGTTGAAACCGAAACCGCACCAATATTAGCACCCAAACAGGCAACATTGGTTTGACTGGAAACAGTTAAGGAGATGGGTTGCGGACTGGTGATTTGCGCACTCAGTGTAGCCGTACAACCCTTTGCATCGGTGGCCGTAAAAGTGTAATTACCAGGCTGCAAGTTGGTATTGCTTAAAGAAGTTGGTCCGTTCGACCATTTATAGGTATAAGGTTGTGTACCACCGGTAACACCTGCGGAGAGCGCGCCATTGCCTGCATTGGGGCAAAGAATGTTGCTTTGCGTGGCAATATTGGTGGTAAGCGCGGGTGGACTGGTGATATTGGTTGTTTGTACCACCTTACAACTGGCAATATCGGTTACGGTGACAGTGTAGGTTCCGGGGGCAAGATTTGAAATACTTGCGGTGGTTGCGTTATTAGACCAGGCATAAACTACCGGATTGGCAGCGCCGGTAATGGCAATACTGGCCGATCCACTGTTGGTGCCGAAACAATTGAGGTTGGTACCGCTGATGGTGCCAGCGATGGTACAGTTTGCGGCCACCACATTGGTACTTTTTACAATGGTACAGCCTTTGGAATCGGTCACGGTCACCGTGTACGAACCAGGAGCCAGGTTAAAAATGGTATTTACCATTTGATTATTGCTCCATTTGACCGTGTAAGGCGGCGTACCACCCGCTGGGAATACCGAAGCCGAGCCGTTGTTGACCCCCGGTGCTGTTTGGTTTGTTGAAGAAACAGGCGCGAGTAAAATCAATTGTTCAACCGTAGCCGTATTGGTTGCACTGCATCCTTGGTTGTCTACGATGGTAACGGTATAGGTTCCAGCCATGAGCCCGGTAATAGACGCGGCATTTACCCCGGAAGACCAACTGTAGGTATAAATTTCAGAGCCTCCAACGCCCATCGCAGTGAGTTTGCCATCAGAACCGCCACTGCATGAAACCGATACATTTTGCGAAATATTGGCACTCAAAGGTGGGACCGATTCCACGATGGTGCTGTCTTTCGATTTGCAGCCGTTCTGGGAATTGCTTACCTGCAACGTGTAAAGCCCGGGAGCATCTACGGAAAGGTATGCCGTATTCTCACCGGATAAAATATTGCCGTTAACGGTACTCCACAAGTAGGAAAAGTTGACACCGGTAGAGGAAAAAGAGCCATTTAAAACTACCGTACTAAAGTTGCAATTCAAATAGCGGTCTTCGCCAGCAAAGGAAAAAGGCGGCGTTTTATTTTCCGTAATGTACACCGACGACGAACTGGTACATCCATTGACTGGATTCGTTACAGTAGGGTAGTAGTAGCCACCCACGCTCACGGAAGGATTGGCAATACTGGACGTAAAATTATTGGGCCCGGTCCAGTTAAACGTGGCACCCATGGTAGTTGAATTGGCCGTAATCGTAATATTGGGGGTCGTACAGGTCAAAATACCGCTTCCAATGGAGGTGGTTAAATTAGGCGGCGTCGTGTTTTGCGATACCTGCGCCGTAGCCAGCGCAGTGCATCCATTGACGGGATTGGTCACTTTTAAGGTATAAATGCCCACCACACTCACCGTTGGATTATTTTGGCTGGAAATAAACCCGCCTGGACCCGTCCATAAAAAGCTGACCCCGGGCGTAGTTGAATTGCCCACCAGAGTTACTGTTGGATTCACACAGGTTTTTACGCCACCGCTTGCCGAAATATTTGGTGTGGTGATATTCTGTAAAACCGTTGCGCCCGCCGTGCCGGTACAACCATTTTGGGTATTGGTGACGGTTACTCGGTACGGTCCAGGTACCGTTACAATTGGATTTTGCTGGCTGGAGGAAAATCCATTGGGACCACTCCACAAATACGTTACGGTAGAGATGGAGGAATTGGATTGCAATTGAATACTTAGCAAGGTGCAAGTAAGCGTATTGGGGGGCGAAATGCTGACCACAGGCGCAGCAAAATTGCCTAAAACTACTTCGGTATCACTGTTGGTACAACCATTGACCGGGTTCGTAACAATCAGGGTGTAGGTGCCAACCAAACTTACGACCGGGTTTTGCTGGCCAGACGTGTAAGTTCCGGGGCCTGTCCACTTGTAATTAACGCCCGGGGTGATTGAAACACCCATTAATTGCAAATTGGGCATTGCACAAGTGAGGGTGCCACCACCATTCGCGAGTGCATCCGGTTGGGTAAAATTGGACGTAACTGCGGCGGTAGAAAGCGTGATGCAGCCCGTCAGGGTATCTGTTAATTTAAAAATATAGTTACCTCCTACACTCACCACGGGTGCACGCAGGAGGGAAGAAAATCCGTTGGGGCCGTTCCAAATAAATTTGGTATTCAAGGTGTCAAACACCACTGAAAGGGCTAGTTGTGGTGCGGTGCAATTGATTAAGCCACCGGTTGCGTTGGCTACCGGCGATACATACGTAGAGGTAACCGTTGTAACATCGGAAGCCGTGCATCCATTGCTTTGGTCGGTTACCACCAGGGTGTAATTGCCAATATTGCCAATAATTGGCGTGAGCGATTGACCGCCTGAAACAATTTTGCCGCCATTGCTTACCGACCATAAATAGGTGTATTGCATGCCAACGGAGCCCATACCGCTCAGCGTATCGATCGAATTGGAACAGGTAAGGAGGAGCGGATCTCCCGCATCTGCGATCGGAAGGGTTAGGTTGGAATTGACCACAATGGTACTGGAAGCCGTATTGGATTCCGAATCGGTAATCGTAACCGTGTACGTACCTGGGATCAAATTGGTGATGGTGGCAGAAGTTGCGCCCGTATTCCAGAGGAAAACGTAGGCAGGCGTACCGCCAATGGGTGAAACATAAATGGCGCCATTTGCATGCAAGCAATCAACATCCTGCACAGAATCAACCTGCACAGCAAGCGCAATCGGATTTAGATTGTTGGCAAAGGAAAACGAGCAGATAAGGCATAAGAATGCCAATGGGAGGAAGGATCGAGTCATGGAATGTTGTTATTAAATGAAAAAAACAATCGGTTCGGAAGTGAATACTTACAAATTTCCTGCCGAATTGTATATTTTAACTAAATTTGTGTAGGTTATGACTAAATTAGTCATATGCTGAAGTTATTTTGGGTGGTTACGATACTTAAATTTAATGCACAATAATTTTGTACAACCCCGTATTTTGCCGGTTATTTTAAAAGAACTGTTGTTTGCGGTCGTTTTGGCACAAAAAATGAAGCCTCAAACGCTTTGTTATCCGAACATAACCTTTTTACATACCATAAATCATTTTCATGGAACATTCTCAAAATCAAGGAATTCGAACGTACGCCATTATTATCACCATCCTGTTTTTGCTTGCATCTGTCGCGGCTGTCATCTTTTGGCGTCAAAGTGGCGGGTATTTGCTCAAAACACAGGAACAGCAAGTGACCATCGATTCCCTGAGTAACCTTAAAGTCAAACTGGAACTTAGTCTGGACAGTTTGCAAAATGCATTTGCTGATTTACGCCTCGAAAACGAGTCACTCATCGGCAAAGCGTCTGTTACCTCCAATTTGGCAGCCTCCACCGAGGCGACCATCAAAAAATTGAAGGCACAAAACACTCGAACCATCCTCGAACTGCGGGCACAAATCGAAAGTTTGCAGAAAACTAAAACTGAATACGAAACCATCATCGCGGTACTAAAAGCCGAAAACGAGCAATTAAAGGCCGAAAATGCCGCTTTGAAGGAAGAAAACACCGGATTAAAAGACTCCAACGGGCAATTGACCGCGCAAGTAGACGACCTGGCAAAAAAACTGGAGGAGCAAATTCGACGGACTCAATCGGCTACCTTTAAAGGCAGCTCGTTCAAAGTGGAAGTTGGCCGCAAAGGCGAAAAACTCACTGCACGGGCCAAAAAAGCACGCGAATTGTCTATTAGCTTCGACCTCGCGGATGTACCCAAACCTTTCCAGGGTATTCAAAAACTGTACCTCAGCATTACGGATGCCAATGGCAAACCAATCGCGTCCTCCAACCCGGCCAGCATTACCGTGCATGCCCCTACCGGTGATATCCCGATTATTGCGCTTCAAACCCGCCCCGTAAACCTCGGCCCAACCCAACGCCTCTCTTTCGTATATAAATTGGAGGAAAAACTCGCTGCGGGTAATTATGTAGCCGCGATTTATTGCGACAAAGGTTTGCTGGGCGCTTCCAGCTTCCGCCTTTCAAAATAGCAGATGCTTTTCCGACAAATAAAAAAGCCCGATCATCCTGTCGACGAACGGGCTCAAAAAAACTACCCTGTCATTGTCATTCTTAATCTATTGACGCACAAAGGTGCCCCCATATAGAAAATGATTTGATGACGAAAAATAACAGCGGTGTTGATTTTTATCATTGCCATCTTTAAAAGGGTTCAGCCTGGTATCCTACGGCCTCCAGGGCAGATACAACCTGTGCGGATGCCACAGTTTCTGGTATGGACAACAAACGGGCAGGCGATTGTAGGTCGACACTCCATTGGTCTTGTCCAACACTGCTGTCCAGTGCCGAACGTACTTTTTCTACGCATGCGGCACATTTAATGTTTGTTTTGAATTGTTTGTAGGTCATGGTTCGTTGTTATTCTTTAACCAATTTGGCCGTGTACACTTTTTGTGCACCCGTAATTTTTACAAAATACAATCCAACAGGCAGGTTTTGTACGTCTATTTGTACATTCTCGCCATTGTTGTTGAATGTGGTGGTGGTCAACTGTCCTTTTGCGTCATACATTTCCAGGGCAACCACGGTGTCGTCCACCAATTGAAAAGAGGCGCTGGTATGAGCAGGATTGGGTTGCAAGGTAATGGTTTCCACCTTTGCATCCTGGGTACCCAGCAAAATCGGGTCGAATTTGGTGCCGCTGTTCATAATTTCAGTGGCCGAGCTTTGAACGTACACCAATACATAAACCTCATCCGCCACCCAATTGTTGGCAATGCTGTAGTTAAAATTGATCACATTGGATTGACCGACAGCAGCAGGGGTAAAGGTAATGCCATTGACCTCAGGTACCATTTTGCGAAACACATCATAGTGTATTTTTTCACCGTTGGGTGCGTTGTAATTCACGGTTTTTTCCACAATGGCTGCATAAATTTTGTATCCTACATTCGGCAACGTGCCCAGTGAGCGCACATCAACGCTAACGTTGCGGGTGTTGCCAACGCCTGTTTCCGTCACTTTTATATTGATCGGACTGGTTTTGTTCAAAAAAGGCTGTAATTGTGCAATGTTCAATAAGGGCGAACTTGGGTCCATCACAGCGCCGTTCAAAACAACGGTAGGTGTGCCAAACACACTGTAAAACGAAGCCCGGGCATTGTTTTCTGTCGGATTGGCCAAATAGAAGAAACAGTTGTTGTAAGGCACCGAAGGGTGAATCGAAATGTGGTGAATGTCGTCGGCGTATTGGCTGATAAAATTGTAAAAGCCCGGGTTTTTGGAACCACAAATCGAGCAACGGGAATTGGTAAAATGCTCAATCAAAACATATCGCTTGGCGGATTGTTGTGCGAAAAGCGATGCTGCGAACAGCAGTAGGAATAACGTAAATTTTACTTTTTTCATGACAGTTTAATTTTTGTACAAATTTAAGGCTGTTACCAGGAACGAAACGTTAAAAACAGTCAAATTGTCGGCACCCGAACGCTTGTTGGTCGTTTTTTCAGTCCCTTACATTGAGTTTTGATCCGGCCTTGTCGGTTGGATAGCACTTTGGGAGCAAAAAACGCCGTAACATTGCGGTTCGATTTCAAACAAAAATCATTTTTACAACGATGTTACTTTTTGCAATGCCTGATTTTACGTCTCCCGAAGTGTGGGTGAGTTTGCTTACCCTGACTTTTTTGGAAATAGTGCTGGGAGTGGACAATATTATATTTTTGTCGATCATTTCGGCCAAATTACCGGAGGCAGACCAGCCTAAGGCCCGCAACATTGGCCTGATCCTGGCCATGTTATTGCGTATTGTTTTGTTATTTGGGCTTACCTGGATCATTGGTATGAAACAAGCGCTCCTCCATATTGATGTGCTTACGGTGCATGGTGAAGTTACCGGACAAGGCCTGATCCTGTTTTTAGGAGGGATATTTTTGTTGTACAAGGCGACCACCGAAATTCACCATAAACTGGAGAGTCCTGATGTTTCGGACGACCCTGGTAGTGGAGGAAAAGTAAAAGCCACCCTGAGTGCGATTATCGTACAAATCACCCTGATCAATGTGGTGTTTTCATTCGACTCTATCCTCACGGCCATCGGTATTGCCAATGATTTGGTGATTATGATTATTGCCGTGGTGCTGTCGGTGCTGGTGATGATGTTGTTTTCAGGGCCGGTCAGTAAGTTTGTAAATGCCCATCCGACAGTTCAAATGCTGGGTCTTACCTTTCTGATTCTGATTGGTTTTTCTTTGATTGCGGAAGCCGCCCATTTGGGACATTTCACCGAAGGGTCTGTGCCCAAAGGTTACCTGTATTTTGCCATTTTCTTCTCTCTTTTTGTAGAAATGCTGAATATTCGGGTGCGCAAAGCCCAAAATCCGGTTCAATTGCATGGCTATGCTGAAACGGCTAAGAAGCGGGGGCTGCTCGACGAAAACCTGTTGGATAACGAAAAACAACAAGAATAGGCACGTCTGAAAAGACGACTTAAATAAAAAACGGCTGTTTCTGCTTTTGTCAGCAAGAAACAGCCGTTTGTAATTTCAATCTACACCGCCCAAACTAGTCCTTGTCTTCTGTTTTAGGCGCGTCTTCGGTGCTTTCTGATTTTGAGCCGCTCACATAGTCTTTTGCTTTTTCCCAAAAGTCTTTGCCGTCTTCCATTGCTTCTGCCGCTTCTTCCTTGATTTCACCCAGCAATTCGCTGGCTTTATCGCTCAGAAAACCCAGTGCGCCACCTTCATGGGCCGCAATTTTTGCTTTGGCAGCCTGTAGTTCTTCCATTTTTTCAGCGGCTTCTTCTTTTGCTTCTGCAGCGAGGGCTTCTGCCTTTTCGCTCAGGTCGGCAAATTTTTCTGAAGCGGCATCTTTCAAGTTGGAAAGGGTTTCGCCCACCTTGTCGGCAGCTTCCTGCGCCGTGGTTTTTACATTTTTCAAAAAATCTTCCATGGTTATG